>JANNRD010000335.1:0-8779 GCA_031401095.1 Acidobacteriota bacterium | reverse complement strand
AGGCGATGCACTGCAGCATCACGGCAAGCCAGCTACTTCAATCTCCTTTCATATTCCGCACAGCACAAAGCACCTATCCAGGCCTTTAACACGGGTGTGACGATGCTCGTTCACAGAGCGGCGAGGTCTATGTCGTTCGCATAGGTGCGGCTATATCTTCTGTGCAATGACAAACCGCTCAACGGCCACTACTCTTCTCGGTGTCACAGAGACGCGACTGATGAGCCGAATCAGCGCTCGGGGCTTTGCTGGGATAAATCAATCACAAGCTGACATTTCGAGAGGCCGCCTGGACCAGACAGCATGGAAACCGGGCCTCAAGGGAGACGCCATGAGAAGAAGAGGATTTCCGAGGTTGGGGTTCCTGATGATCGCAGCCGTGACGCTCTGCGTATCCGGTCTCGTCTTTGGCCAAAGCGGCGGGTCGATGTCCGGCTCCGTCAAGGACGCAAGCTCGGCGGCGTTGACTGGTGCCAAGGTGACGGTCTCCGATCCGGCGAGGAGCGTGACACAGGTTGCGGCCACCAATTCCGATGGGGTCTTCGTTTTCCCGAATCTTCCACCGGGTAACTATACGGTCATTGCCGAGAAGGCCGGCTTCAAGCGGCTTGAAAAGCAGAACGTCAGGCTCGGCACGGGCGACAGGATCAGCGCGGGCGACTTCATGATGGAGGTCGGGCAGGTCGTCGAAACGGTGCAGGTCTCAGCCGATGCAGGCCAGTTGCAGATCAAGACCGATTCCGGTGAGCGGTCGGATTTGATTTCGGGTGAACAGCTCCGCAACATTGGCCTCAATGGGCGCAACGTCATTGATCTGGCGAAGGTCGTTCCCGGGGTCATCTCGGGCGGCGCAGCATCGGGCAGTGGAGCGTCAACGGTGACAAACATTACTGGGAGCTTCACCATCAACGGCACCCGCAATACTCAACACGAGTACACGGTCGACGGCGTGACGAACTACAACCTCGGCAACAATACCGGCGCACTTGTTTCGGTCAACCCGGATGCTCTCGAAGAAGTGAAAATCCTGACGTCGAATTACCAGGCGGAGTACGGTCGCTCGGGTGGCGGATTTATTGCTTTGACGACGCGCGGAGGAACCAATCAGTATCACGGGTCGGCGCGCTATTTTCGCCGCCACGACAGCCTCAATGCGAACACCTACTTCAACAACGCACGTGGCGGATCCGACCGCGGCTTCGCCCGGCCGCTTTATCGGTTCAATTTCTATGGATGGGATTTCGGAGGACCGGTAGTGACACCTCGCTTTGGTGAAGGTGGACCGGCGATCTGGAATGGCAAGGGCAAACTCTTCTTCTTTATCAATCAGGAGTACTACAACCAGCTGGTTCCTCAGTTGGCGGCGGTCAACATTCGCGTTCCAACCACTCTTGAGCGCAACGGCGACTTCTCGCAGTCGGTGGATGGCGCCGGAAATAGGACCTACATCAAGGATCCGCAGCCGCACCGGCTCTCCAGTCCACAGCTCGCGATCAGCTTGAAGCAAGATAAGGGTGATGGCTTTCCCAGCCATAAACAGACCTCTCAGGGTTGCCGCGCTCTTCTAGGGCCCAACTTACTGAACGCTAAGGTGATGTAGTAACCCTCAGCTGATCTCCATCTTCATTTACCGAGACAACAATATCGCCATCCCAGCAGGTGCAGTAGATGGCTTTGCGCAGATCTCGATTCCGCAGCACCTTCTTCACCTTCTGAAACGTATAGGCGGAAACTTCCTCCCGAACCCTCGTGGTCTCCGCTTCGAGTACACCCACGGTGCTTTCGCGAGGATGGCCGAAGAAGAAAGCATGAAACTTGCCCGGCGACCGGGTTGTGTTCTAGGAGGAAATGCGGCGACCCGCAGTAGGTCGCCGCTCGCCTTGGATCAACGGACAGTTCTCGGACCGGAGGACCCTCTAGCAGATGACCGGCCAGTTACAGTTATAAATGAAGATAAAGTTACATCCGATATCCCCTTCTTCTGTCGGACAGAAATATACAATCACGCACCAATCGGTATCCTCCGGTCCTCCGTTGACAGGGATCTGGTGTAGACAGGTGTTTGCGGGATGACATCCAAAGGCCGCCTCCACATGGTATCCCGGACAGACCGGTTTGACCGCCGAACTCACAGGCGTAAAAGACTTTGCTAATTGAGGGTTCCGCGTCGCCAGTGAAGTCGCGTCGTTTAGTGAAATTTTCTTGTCTGAATACGCACTGCGGCCGATGAAGCCTGTACCATCCCCAAAATTGAGTACCTGGCATAGCAAGAGCGCCTCGCTTACCATCGACTCCGGCACCAAGCCCTGGGCTATCACATTTCTCAGCCCACCTGCCGACGGTGTACCCTTAAGCCTAAACCTCTGTCCCGGCTGTACCGGGATGTCTTCCGGCTGAGCGCGCTTTGTATTGTCGACCAACCTTGAGTTGCCGTATGTCAAGTCAAAGCCGACAGTACGCTTGAATAGCGCTTTTGTATCGGGCAGAAGTACCATGATCTGAAAGAAGTATATGGGCTTATCTGATACATTCTGCTCCTCAATCTCGAAATCTCGTGGAAATACTGGTGATTGGAGATTGTCTATCCTCGTGATCTTTATCGCGCTGCTAGGTAGTTCGTGCTCCCACACCCTGTATGTGCGCTCAGCGGCAACTACACTTGGAGGACGTGTGAGCGCTATGCTCCCCGCGGCTAACACTATGATGCTCGCGAATGCAGCCAATATCTGCCACGTTGGGCGCACCTTTGTCGAGATTCGCTTCCATATGTTCATCGGTATCTGACTCCTTTCTAATGGGATGAGCGTAGTACTTCGTGACGCGCGGTCAGCGTGAGATCGCGTGTCGGTAGGAGACGCAACTCCGACCACATTGGACGAAGTAATCAAGTAATCTGGCAGTTACTAGAGGGCCAGCAGTCAACAGCTGCTGTGTAATGTCTTCGGTGGCCGATGATTTGTATAACAACGCTAAGATGCGAACACTTATTTTTACGCCCAGCTATATACACCTCGTGCTCGCTGGTGTCAAACTATTTGTTTTTGGGGAAGTTCGGGTTCTTAGTAGAGGTCGCCGACAGAGTGTATCGCTTTAGTGCCGGCAGCGGCATCCACCTCTGCCAGAATTCGTTGTTTGTAGGTCACGCTGAAGCGGCGTCGCCCAGGTGCCCGACAACTTCCGGGTCGGGCGTTTCGCGGTCAGTGCTCTGGATCAAAGCAGCTGCATGACTTACTGAATTCAACGATGTTGGTATGAGACCTTTCTTTCCCACACGTCACCGTGGTAAAGTAATGGTACCCAGTCAGCATTGCCATTAGCTCCTTCTAGAAATGGAGTTCCAACATGCGACTACTCGTGTTTGCTCTTAGCGCTGTTCTCTTCGTTGATGTCTCGATCCCAGCCCGCAGCGACACCTCAGGTCAAAAGACAAAGAAGGACGAGCCTCGTGACATATCGAAAAAGCTAACTCAGGCCGGCGAGGTTAATAGCGCGCAGCGAGATTCTCGGCTCAAGCAACGCGGCATTGACATGATCAGGGAAGCTGGAACGAAGGCCGCACAATTGGATGATCAACGCAACGCAGCACGACTTCAGGCAGGCGCAGGTGAAGCTCTCTGGCGGCACGACCACGAATTTGCTCGAACGCTACTTCGCAAGGCATTTGAGCTCGCACTTGCCCGCTATCACAAGGAAAGCGAAGGGTTTCCTGACGCAATTGTGATTCTTACTCGTCAATCCAGTCTCGACCTGTGCCAAGAGATTATTCGTCGGATCGGCACTCACGACGCGGTATTGGCCCGACAACTCGCAGACGCTCTGACAGAGGAGAAGCACAGGAAGGCGAAGGCTGCCGGCTACAGATCGGGACTAGGATTCGGGGCACGCTCTCGGGATTCTACTTTGGTCAATCAGATGGATCACGCCAGACTCTTGCTTTCCAGCGATCAACAAGCCGCCATCAATGAGTTCCAGCGAATCTGTGTGAACGGGATCATGGCCCAGCGTACTGTGCTCTTCCTGTGGCAGTTAGCACTTCAAGATCGTATCGCGGCGGACCGTCTCTTTCTTTGGCTGTTAGCAAATATTTGTTATGACAACGCGGCCTCTCCTGAAGAGTTATCAGTTCTTGTTCAGTACGTGGTTCCCACCGAGTTTGTTTGGATGGCCGGTGGATCTCCTGCCAAGGCTCCAAAGCCACCTCGGAGTCCCGTCAGCGAGCACTTATTGCTCCAATGGTATATCGAAGCTTCCCTGATTACACTTTCACGCTTTTCTGCCAGCGACCTCTCAGAATTCGAAGATAGGGGTGAACGCATATTTTGGGCATACTATCTTGCCCTTTGGCTCGAACCACGCGTCGCTCAAGCTCGCCCACAACTCATTACTACTTGGCACGATCTTGTCGACCAACTGCACAGTCGGCTGGGTTCTCAACAGGAGACTCGTCTTTCAAGGATGGGTGAAACAGCGAAAGAACAAAACTCGAAATGGCAATTTGAAGCCCAGCCCGCAGATGCGCAAGCGCTCGTCCAACAACTCATTGAGAAAGCCGAGAAGGCCAGTCAGCCAACCGAACGTGATCGGCTCTTACAGCAGGCGGCGCTCGAGGCGGACCGTATACCCGACATGTCGTGGGCACTCCAAATCGCCACCAAGGTCGCGGAGGCGGAATTTCGTCAGCAGGTGGAGGATTGGATCTACTTCAACGCAGCGACGCGCGCGCTTAGCAAGAACGATCTGGCGGAAATGCGACGATATGCGCTAGCCGTAAAGGCCGCGGACCAGTCAGTCGATTTGTTTTGCCGTATGGCTCGGAAGGCGCTCAACGAAAAGGATACGACGCGAGCGCGCGATCTTTTGCTCGAAGGCCAGTCCCAGGCAACCAAGGCTGATGATTCCCCTGCGAAAGTGCGGGCGCTCGCTAGCATTGGAAATCTCTGGGTGAACGTGGATCTGCCTGAGGCCCTTCAGACACTGTCTTCAGCAATTGAAACAGCGAATCGAGTGCTAGATTATTTCCAAGAGCAGAGCTGGGCATTTCACACCTTTGGGAAAGGCCCAAGCCGAATCTATGCCTTGAACAGTGACAGCGCGACCGTTGAACTCGGAAGTAGCCTCGCCGCGTTAGCAGTCGTCGATTTTGACGCTGCGCTAGGGCTGATAGGGTCAATCAAAGACGAGCCGCTCAAGCTGTCGGCCAGCATAGCCGTAGGGGCTTCAATACTCGATCGAAATCGGAAAGAACCTGCTCAGTCAAAAAAGTGACGCACAGCAAATCGAGGGTCGCACTATTCCTGAACTGACCCGCGCAAAACGAGTTGCTGTACTGTGAAATATGTCGTCGCGGACGCTTTCGTCGTGTCCGCCAATCGAAAAATCACACGACGCGCCTTTTGATAGCGGGATCGATCCCCGACTATCCGCGGCAAAGATTGAGTCGGGCAACCGGAGGGACGCCCAGATAAGGAGCACGTCACACCCCGAAACCGGAGTCCGATAATGTTCCTTGAACTAACGGCCGAGTCGATTCCTTCGATGACATCGAACCGGTTGTTTGAGAAGCGATGCAGCCTGGAACCGGCGGCGACCACGATGCCGGCAAAGCATCCAGTAGCAAGGCCGAGAGCCGAGTTGTCGGACAAGCCATCGCTCGTCGTGAATTTAGTAAAGACTCCGCGAGAATATCTGCCAGCGCCCTTCGGCGTGATCATCCAGATGTTTCCGTCACCATCCTTATCGAGCTTCCGGATGATGTCATCGGGAAGGCCGTCAGCCATCGTGAACGTCCTGAAGCGTCCATCCTTGAGGAGAGTGAGCCCGCCGCCATATGTGCCTATCCAGAGACCGCCGTCATTGTCTTCCTGCAGGGCCCAGACCTCGTTGTCCTTGAGACTCCCGGTTTCGATGGTAAAGGCCTTAAAGCTCGACCCGTTGAATCTGACGAGGCCGTTATCAGTGCCAAGCCAGAGATAGCCATCTCGAGTCTGTGAGATTGCTCTGATTCTGGATTGCGGCAACCCTTCGGCCGCTCGCCAGAAGTCAATGCCGTAGGCCGCTCTCGTGAGTTGTCGATCAGGGGAAGCTGCGGTCGTAGTTCCCGCAGGAATAGAGGAAAGGTAGATCGCTAAGAGAACAACGATCCATGCGTTAACCGTAGTGAGACTGTTTTTCGCGATTGCCACGATGGTAACGACAAGCGTCAACACCCCGATCTTCATACGGCGCTTCTTCGCATCAGAAACGTGCGAGCTTACCTGGGTTCTCATAGAGTGTGATCCAGAAGTTAAGACCGTCGCTGCAGGCTCCAAGCGCGGCAGGCGCACCAGCGACCTCGCCCAGCCGCGACAGGTCGGCCGCTTTCCAGAGCGATATACTGTCACCATCGAAATTCGTCACCAGTATGCGTTCGCCGTCGAACGCTGCCGATTCCGGGCCGTTCAATCCGTTGCCGGTGAGCGTGGCGAGCAGAAATGGATTGGTCAAGGGAGCACCCTGCGAGTCCTTAACCCGCACCGCCGTGACCGTATTCGACGCGGCACTCGGCACCCAGATGTTCATGCCGTCAAAAATCGGATTCCGCGGCTCACTGCCCACGGCAATGCTGCGCGCCACGGTGCCATTTGCATTCAGCTTCTTCAAGCTATTATCGCCCTGGTCGGTGATCCAGATATTGCTTCCGTCACTTATCATTCCGTAGGGTGTGGTGAAACCCGTGGTGTAGGTAGTCACTGCCCCTGAATTTGGGTCGACGCGCACAACATCGAAGTCGGTTGCCACCCAGATATAGTACCCCGAGAAGGCTATTCCTCGGCTCCTGCAACACTCCCTCAAAGTTGCGAAAATGGGGACAAGAGCCGGCGCCTGCGTCGGATCGATCACGTATAACCGCGGGCGGCCACCCTCGGGTCCCGTCACGAATATGCGCCCTCTCGCCACCAACACACCGTCGATGTAATCTGCGCCCGTTTCCCAGGTTTCCAGCAATTTGCCATCGCTTGCCCGCACTCTCTCCACATTGTTGTCGGTAGCGACCCACAAATCTGCTCCATCGCAGGCGACTTGTCTGGGGGTGACGTTCACGTCGGTTCTGCCCGTCGCTGGCACAGAACTTGGAAGGGTCCACTGGTTGAGCGCTGCCCGACGGCTACCCCGCTTCAGTGCGCGGTCGTGAGTGCGTGCGATGAAGGCCGCCATCTGTTCGCGCGTCACATTATTGCCAGGCGAGTAGGTCGTCGCTGACGTCCCATTGGTCAGCCCGGAAAAGTACGCGGCTGCAATGCTGCAGAAGAAGGCGTTGCCCGCGACATCGTTGAACGGCAGGCTGATCGGGGACAAGTTGCAGATGCCGTTATCGGCGAGCAACCGGCTTGTCCCTGTGGTGAGCATCAATGCGAGCATAATTGTCCCAAACCCGAGGAAACGGCGTCGCATCTGCACACTCGGTCGCGAAATCTCAATCTGAATTTGCATACTCATTGCGTTAGCTCCTGCTCAATCTCTCGCATCGGAATGGCCGCAGGCGGAGATCGAGCCGATGATGGTAGCCCACCAGTCGCCATCGCGCCCGCGTCGGCAAACTCGAGTGGGATAGGCGCATTGGAATGCGGCGGCCTGACAGGCCATTCAGATTGACCGCCCCTTACGCCTCGTCTCGGCAAGAAACCTAGAAAAAAAGCGGTAGCCGGGATCGTAGGAAGCTATCAGAAAACCAGCGCGACGCTCTGGGATGAATCGAATGAAATCATGGAATGCAGCCAAATCAGAATAACCAAGACACCCTACTAATTGTCCGTATCAGCAATATCGCAAGCAACGAGAACCCACCATCCCACCTACCACCGCCGGGCGCGCCGTCGCGTCAGCGACAAAGAGAGCCTAGCCCGGCGTTTCAACGCCGGGAGGACCGTTGTATTAATATTGCGCGTCGCGTCAGCGACGCGGTGGGGAATGGCAATCACGAATAACCATCCGATGACAATCATCGCGTCGCTGACGCGACGCGAACGATTGGAAAACCCGTTCCCGGCGTTAAAACGCCGGGCTAGGCTCACCTCGTCGCTCCGCGACGACGGTTGCGGTGACAAGTCACCGCCAGGGTCCACTTCAGGGACCGGACCAATCAGAATATCGGCTTTTGAACTCCTAATCCTTCTTCGCGACACCGCCCTTGCGGCCAAGTTCCTTGAGTAACTCCTGGACCGCTGTCTCAACCTGCCGGTCCTTGCCTGCGAGATTGTCTTCAGGACTGTTCTCGACAAGGATGTCCGGCTGGACGCCGTAGTTCTCCATGTTCGTTCGCTTCTGATCGGCGAGAAAAACTCCAACTCCCGGCGTCCTGACGGTCGAGCCATCGATCAGCGAGTAGCTTCCAGTCCCGATCACCGCACCCATCGTCGGCGTTCCGATGACTTTACCAAGACCGAGCTGACGGAACCCTGCCGGAAACATCTCAGCGTTCGATGCTGAGCGCCAGTTTTGCAGGACGACCTTCGGACCAAAGAAACCCGCAAATGGGCGACCAGACGCTTCCGTACCGCGCGGCTGCCAGATCTGATACTGCCGTTGCACCAGAATCGCCAGCAGCTCCTGCTCGATATTGCCGCCTCCATTAAACCGCTGATCAATAATCAACGCCTCTTTGTTGCGGTTCTCGCGAATCTCCTTCTCGAACTTTCGCAGAGAGGGCTGATTCATTGCCTGGATATGAAGGTATCCAACGCGACCGTCCGAGAGCTTGTCGACCATCTCGCGACGGCTTTTGACCCACCGCTCGTAACGC
>JANNRD010000334.1:0-3786 GCA_031401095.1 Acidobacteriota bacterium | reverse complement strand
CGGTCCCTCCTTGGGAAAACAACCAGGCGAATCAAGTACTTCGATTTTGCAAATTGCGCTGCTTGAGTGAGGGAAAGATACGCGTTGCTGTGAGGCGTGTCAAAGTTACCGGCGGGTTTCCGGCAGGTTTCCAGCGCGTTCCGGCGGTGTGGGGGGTGGGCTCTTGGCGAGAGCCGTTTAGCCGAGCGTTCTTTGCCTGTCGCCGTGGTTCGGGCGCAGCGAGATCTCGATCTCGAGACCGCGCAGATCGCCGATAAAACGACGTACCGCTTCAATCGCGTGTGCGCGGAACGCCTCCTCGGACACGAACTGAGCCCTGTCTCGCACGAGACACTCCATCAGTTCTCCAATGGCCGTGTCTTGCCTCGGTTCGAGCGCCTTCCCTTGAGAAACTGAACTCATGTTTGTCTCCTTCTCATTCGACCAGCAAGGCGAGTCGAAGCCTGACCCCGGACATTCGCCGGCGAGGTCAGGCTTCGACAGGTGAGAACAACCAGGGAGCATTACAGCAGGAAGAGCATTTCGCGATACTTCGGCAGCGGCCACAAGGCATCATCGACAGTCTCTTCGATCTTGTCGCACACCTCGCGAACCGCGGCGAGTGCTGGTACGACTCGATGCGCGAGACGGTCGGCCTTCTTCTCGATATCGTCGCTCTCGGCCTCGCTGGCCGCCGCATCGAGCTTCTCCAATTGAGACTTGAGGTCAACGATCAGTCCTGCTATGCCTTCGACTTCCGAAAGCTCGGCGGCGATCAGATTCTTGCTCACTCCGATGCCCACGAGGCTTGCCACTGAGCCCGCGACCACGGCCTGGTGCTTGAACGCGGCCGGGAGCACCATTGTCCGCACAATATCGCGAAGCGCCGAAATCTCGATCTCGATATCCTTGATGTACCGCTCGGTCTCGATATGGAAGCGAGCCTCGAGCTCGTCTGCGCTGAGCGTTCCCGTCGAAGTAAAGAACTTTGCTGCTTCAGGTGTCCGCAATTGGGCAAGAGCGTCCGGCGTCGTCCTCAGATTGAGGAGCCCCCTCGCCTTGGCCTCCGCAGTCCACTCTTCGGCATAGTTGTTTCCCTCGAAGCGAATCTTCTTTGTCGCGATGATCGCTTCGCGGAGCACGTCCATGACCGCCTTGTTGAGGTCTCCATTCTTGGCCTGACGCGCCTCGATGGCATCCGCAAGCTGCCCAAGGGCTTCACCGACCGCCGCATTGAGCGTCGCCATTGGTGTCGAAGTGGTCGCGCTCGAGGCGACTGCCCTGAACTCGAACTTGTTTCCAGTAAAGGCGAATGGCGAGGTCCGATTGCGGTCCGTATTGTCGCGAGCGACCTCGGGCAACTTTGAGATGCCAAGGTTGATCACCTTCTGTTCCGCGGTCTCGCCCTCTGTCTTGCCCGCCTCGATGGAATCGAGAATCGCTGAAAGATGCTCACCGAGAAAAACCGAAATGATCGCCGGTGGCGCTTCGTTCGCGCCAAGGCGGTGATCGTTGCCCGAACTCGCAATTGCGGCTCTGAGCAGGCCCGCCCTCTGCTCGACACCCTTGATGGTCGCGAGCAGAAAAACGAGAAATTGCAGGCTCTCCTTTGGGGTCTCACCCGGATCGAGCAGATTGTTTCCGTTCGAATCACTGAGCGACCAGTTGTTGTGCTTGCCGCTTCCGTTGATCCCGGCGAAGGGCTTCTCGTGCAACAACAGGGTCAGCCCATGACGGCGCGCCACCTGACGCAGGATCTCCATGGTTAGCTGGTTGTGGTCGGTCGCGGCGTTGACTTCCTCGAAAATGGGTGCCAATTCATACTGGCTCGGCGCGACTTCGTTGTGACGCGTCTTAACCGGAATCCCCAGCTTGTAAAGTTCATACTCCGCCTCCTGCATGAAGGCGAGGATCCGGCTCTTGATGCTCCCGAAGTAATGATCTTCGAGTTCCTGCCCTTTTGGCGGCTTGGCGCCAATCAAGGTGCGGCCGGCGGTGACGAGGTCCGGGCGCAGCGTATAGAAGGCCTGATCGATGAGGAAGTACTCCTGTTCGGGTCCGAGCGTTGGTACCACTCGCGTGACGCTTGTCTCCCCGAAGATACCGAGGACACGCAGTGCCTGCTCGCTGAGGTACTCCATCGAGCGCAGCAACGGTGTCTTCTTGTCGAGAGCGTGGCCGAAATAGGAGATGAAGACAGATGGGATGCAGAGCGTTTTGCCATTCGGACCATCGATAATGAAGATCGGGCTTGAAGGGTCCCACGCCGTATAGCCTCGTGCTTCAAACGTCGCGCGCATTCCGCCAGAGGGAAAACTGGACGCATCCGGTTCACTCTGTATCAACTGTGACCCCGAGAAACGCTCGATTGGCTGACCATCCTCTCCAAAAGTCAGGAACGCATCGTGCTTCTCCGCCGTCAGCCCGGTATGCGGCTGGAACCAGTGGCAGAAATGCGTCGCACCTTTCTCGAGGGCCCATTCCTTGACCGCATGGGCAACCTCATTGGCAATCGCCTCGTTGAGCTTTGATCCCTGCTTGATCGTCGCCAATAGCTCCTTGAAGATGTTGCGCGGCAGCTTGTCCGCCATGATCTTGTGATTGAATGTATTCGAGCCGAATAACTCGGATACCTTCGCGTCCGCAAGCGACGGCACGACCCGTGGCGTCCGTCCGCTGACTTCGGCGATAGCCCAGAGACGTCCCTGATTTCCCGGCGATGTTGTGCTCATATCCTCTCCCCGATTTGAATTTTGACCTGACCCGTCATCCGGAACAGTGCTCAATTCTCAGAATGCCTCATGATTGCATTGACGCGCAGTTCACCGGATTCAAGAAAATCAACAAATCCCTCTTGCAACTCGCTTGCCACGCCCCCTCCACAGCAGCTAATTACTGTCAATACACAAGAACACGCGTCCAGGAAGAACACGCGACCTGATGCCGTCATTGCAAAAATGTATGTGATATCCCCAGTACTTACATTTTTGTAGACACTGGAGAGTGCCCTTCGACTGGGGAGACGGCTCAGTGCCAGGTGCGGTTTTCCATGATCGAGGGGCTCGATTCCAGATCAGGGCCGGAATCGTCGACAATCGATGGCGTAGCGCTTGACCTTGTAGCCGAGGATGCGCTCGGTGGTATCGAGTAGCCGCGCCGCGCGCGCGCGGTTTCCGCGAGTTGTCTTGAGTGCATCTTGTATCAGATCCTTCTCGAACGCTTCCACCGCGCTTTCGAGACTCATGCGAGTGACGGTCCCAGTTCCCTCTGCGGTCTGCAACGTCGGGGGAAGGTTGTACCCGTGAATGACGTTCCCCTCGCAGACGAGCGTCGACCGCTCGATCACGTTCTCGAGTTCCCGGACGTTTCCCGGCCAATGGTAGCTCATGAGCATATCGATCGCCGGGGTCGAGATACGCTTTATCTTCCGGCCATTTTGACGGCTGTATTTCTCCAGAAAGTGATCAGCGAGAAGGAGAATGTCTGGTCGGCGCTCCCGTAGCGGAGGCATATAGATCGAGAAGACGTTGAGCCGGTAGTAGAGATCTGATCGAAACCTGCCATCCTGGACAGCCTGTTCAAGGTCCACATTGGTTGCGGCGATCAGGCGCACGTTGACACGAATCGTCTCGTTCCCGCCGACTCGCTCAAACTCTCTCTCCTGGAGGACACGCAGCAGCTTCACCTGAAGGGCCGGTGAGAGATCGCCGATCTCATCCAGGAAAAGCGTCCCACCTTCAGCCAGTTCGAAACGCCCGCGCTTGCGCGCAACCGCACCTGTAAAGGCCCCCTTCTCATGGCCGAACA
>JANNRD010000333.1:0-8604 GCA_031401095.1 Acidobacteriota bacterium | reverse complement strand
TGAATTTGCCCGTCCGAGATGTCGTCAAGGGAGCTGCTGCCGCAGACTTCTATTGTCCTGGATCGATTCTTCGAACATATCTCGACGAGTCAAGCTCGCTGACTTTTGGCCTGGCGAGAGAATCGATAGCGTGGTTTGAAGGGAGTCCCGTCTTCGAAGCGATCGATCCAGCGCGGGTGCGTATCATCGCGCGGTATCCTGATGGTGACGCGCCACTGTTGAGCGGATGGATCCTCGGTGATCGGCTGCTGCGTGGTAAAGCCGCCATGGTCGAGGTCAAGATGGGCCAGGGACGCGTCATCCTTTTCGGGTTCCGCCCGCAGTACCGCGGTCAGAGTCTGGCAACAGTGCCGTTGATTTTCAACGCGATCCTGACCAGTACGCCTGGTCAGTGAGTAGCTCATATTCACTTGGATAGCGCCTATCGCTTTGCGGTTGGACCTCGCTAGACAGAGCATCGGTTGGCCCCCACGGAGCAGGGAACAAGCGTCATGACATTGCACTAGAGACCTCATCGGCAACAGAGACTTCATCGGAAATCTGGATTCGCCTTGTAGCAGCAAGGCGACACTAGCTTTCTTCTAAGGAGACGGAAAGACATGCGAAATCACGCGTTGACCCCCAGAATTATCCTGGTTCTTCTTGGCCTGTCTTCGATTGCATACGCTGGCACCACCGAAACGGGCTTTCTCGACCGCTCAGTAACCGTCGATCGCGTGGTCTACCGCTATCAGGTTTATGTGCCGCAGGAGTGGGCGAAAACCAGCAAATGGCCGGTCATTCTTTTCCTGCACGGTGCTGGAGAACGCGGCGATGATGGCCTCATCCAGACCGAAGTCGGGATTGGAACCTCGATTCGGCGGCGTTCTTCGCGTTTCCCTGCGATCATCGTCATGCCGCAATGTCGAAAAACGCGCTGGTGGACGGAGAGTGAGATGCAAGCACAGGCCCTTGCTGCTCTGGCACAAGCGATGGTCGAGTTCAATGGCGACAAAGAGCGCGTCTACCTGACAGGCATCTCGATGGGGGGATATGGCACGTGGAAGGTGGCCTCTGAGAATCCGGGCCAGTTCGCCGCGATCGCCCCGGTCTGCGGGGGCATCCGACCGCCTGTTCTGGCGTCGGTTCCAGCACTGGCGACACCGTCTCCCGAGACTGCCGATCCGTATCGCGAGGCTGCAAAAAAGCTCGCCTCGACACCCGTCTGGATCTTTCATGGCGGCGACGACAAGGTAGTTCCGACCGATGAGTCACGCAAGATGAATGAAGCGCTCAAGGCCGCGGGAGCGAGCGTCAAATACACTGAATATGAGGGAGTGGGCCACAACTCGTGGGATCGCGCATATGCTGAGGCTGAATTGATGACGTGGATGCTCGCCCAGCGCCTCGGCGGCGCCCGGATGCCGAGCCGCTAGAGAGGCTTTGCTCGAGGGAACTCATGGAGAGATACGATCTGATCGTGGTTGGTTCCGGCCCCGCCGGGCAGCGCGCCGCAATTCAAGGCGCGAAGCTCGGGAAGCGGGTCGCGGTCGTCGAACGTCGCGAGGTCGTCGGGGGGACGTGCATCAATACGGGTACGATCCCCAGTAAGACCATGCGAGAGGCAGTCCTGCACCTTTCCGGCTATCAGTATCAAAGCGTTTATGGGATGAACTACCGCGTCAAGGAAAAGATCACAATGGCTGATCTCTCTTTTCGCGTCCAGCACGTCATCAAGACCGAGATCGATGTCACCCGCGCGCAGCTTTCGCGCAACGGCATCGAGTTGATTTCCGGGTGTGCCAGCTTTTCGGACGCCCACCACTTGCGGGTTGACAGCGTCCGCGGTCAATCTGACTACGAGGCCGAATTTGTGGTTCTCGCTCCAGGAACGCGACCCGCGGTCACGGCTGAAGTTCCGCTCAATGGGCGGACCATTGTCTCGAGCGACCAGGTCCTCTCACTCCCTGAGATCCCAAAAAGTCTGATCGTCGTTGGTGGCGGTGTCATCGGCACCGAGTATGCCTCAATGTTCGCTGCGCTTGGGGTGAGAGTGATCCTCATCGAGAAACGGCCGAAGCTGCTCGAGTTCGCCGATTCAGAGATGGTCGAGGCTCTCTGCTATCACCTCCGCGACAGCCGGGTGACGCTGCGGCTCGGTGAGGAGGTCTCGAGTGTCGAGGAGGGGCCGGATGGCGTCGTCATCGCCAACCTCGCGAGCAAGAAGAGGATTTCTGGAGATGCCTTGCTTTACTCCGTTGGGAGACAGGGCAATGTCGATGACCTGAACCTCGGCGCAGCCGGTCTGGAAGCGGACGAGAGGGGGCGGATCGCGGTCGATCAGCAGTACCGGACGCGGACCCCGAATGTCTTTGCCGTTGGCGACATCATCGGGTTTCCCTCACTGGCTTCGGTCTCGATGGAACAAGGGCGCATCGCTGTCGGGAATGCCTTTGGCATCGAAGTCCACTCCGACTCGGCGAACTACCCGTATGGCATCTACACGATTCCCGAGATCTCCTTTGTCGGAAAGACGGAGGAGCAGTTGACCGATGAGGACGTTCCGTACGAGGTTGGAGTTGCGTACTACCGTGAGATTGCGCGCGGCCAGATTCGTGGCGACACGACTGGTCGGCTGAAGTTGATTTTTCACCGCGAGACAAAGGAGATTCTCGGCGTTCATATTATCGGAGAAGGAGCCTCCGAGATTCTTCATATCGGTCAGGCAGTGCTGATCCTGAAGGGGACCGTGGAGTATTTCGTCAACACCGTCTTTAACTACCCGACGCTCGCTGAATGCTACAAGGCGGCTGCCTTCAATGGTCTCAACAAGCTATCGCGATTCACCTAGAGGGTGTCTGAGCAGGACGCGCTCGAGGCTTAGGGCCCATTTAGACACGCCAAAGCACCCACGCGCTGCCACGAGTGGGTAGCGGGCTCGGTTTTCTATTGAGGTTGCCATGCGCACGATTGGTGTCATTGCGGCGGAACACATTGCTGTCGGCGTCATCGAGGATAATCGAGTCGTTGGTGAGCTTGTTGTGTTCCCGGGAACGCTGAATCAGGGTGACGTGCTCGTCGAGCTTCCCGCCGATGAGATCGTCGAGCGGATCGGCCGGCAGGTTGAAGCAATCCGAGCCGGTGGTGAAATTGCGGCCGTCGGAGTCGGCTTCCCCGGCATTATTCGCGATGGAGTCATCGAGGAGTCTCCGAATCTACCGCAGATGAAGGGGCTCGACCTTGCGGCTGCGCTGGCGGCGCGACTCATCGGAATTGGGATGTCGTGCCCGGTGCGAGTTATCAATGATGCCGACGCGATGGCTGCTGGGATTGCTGCGGCGCGCGGCCACCTGGACAAACTGGTTCGCACCTGGACTCTCGGGAGTGGCGTCGGTTACGGCCGCTATCCGCACGCGCCCGGAATTTGGGAGGGGGGGCACACGGTCGTCACGCTTGATTCGAAAGAACAGTTTTGCCGTTGTGGCGGAGCAGGGCATCTCGAAGGAATCATGGGTGACCGCGCAATGCGACTTCGCTTTCTCGATCTGGAACCGGATGAGATCTTTGAACTGGCCGCACAGGGAGATTTGAGGTGTGCGACCTTTGTTAGACTTTGGCACCGTGCGCTGGCGGCCGCGACGGCGACCAGCATTCATCTGGAAGGACCGGGCAGATTCTTTGCGTCAGGTCCGAATGCCAGATTTATTCAAGTTGGTTTGGTCAACCTGTTCCTGCACGATATGGTCAAGATGAGCCCACTTCAAGGCTCGTCAATCGAGGTTGTGCCAACCAGTGACGAGCTGTCAATCGTCGGGGCCGCGATCAGTGCCGAGAGAGCTGGTTAGACACCCCTCGACAACAAGACTGTAACCTAAAGAGACCTTGCCAGAATCCTGCGTCAGCAATTGTCTCACTTCGAGACGGTTCCTATAGCCGGAATACTTCAGAGAAAGCCTAACTCTTTTGCGTTCAGTACGCTCTAATGGTGTGTTGTGTGGTATGCCGCTTGCCGAGGCAGGGAGCAGAGGGAGACTGCCTCCAGGTAGCGTTGGTCGAGCGGGTGTTTTTGGCGATCGTGGGTAATGGGAGAAGGATGAATGAGGCAGCTGTCAAAACTATTCCTGGTTGGTGTCTTCGCTTCGTTGTTTTTATTGCTCATCCTCGGTGAAGAGCGGGTCGGGGCTCACAGTTCCGGACCCGATCCCGGGAATACTGGAGCTCCCGGTGAATCCACCTGCGCCGGATGCCATAGCGGACCCGCCCAGACGGGCCTACTAAAGATCGAGGGCCTTCCGGCGACCTACACCGCGGATCAGGAATTCACGGTCACCGTGACCCTGACGCACGCAGGCCGGACACGCTTCGGGTTCCAGGCGACGGTAATTGACGATTCTGGCAAAGCCGCCGGGACTTTGTTGCTGACGGATGCCGATAGAACCCAGCTCCTCAACTCATCGGTAAGCGGCAACAACCGGCAGTACATCGAGCAGACGCTGACTGGGACGTCGCCTGTATCGGGTGGAACGGGTTCGTGGACGTTCAAGTGGCGCGCTCCTGCTGCGAGCGCTGGTCGTATCACCTTCTACGTCGCGGGCAATGCGGCGAATGGGAATTTCAGTACTAGTGGTGACACGATCTATACCATTCAGGCGAGTTCTCTGGCGCCGCCGACCGTCGCTCCCCTGGCGAGCGTTTCAGCGGCAAGCTTCGACCCTGGTGCGGTTGCTCGGGGCTCGATAGTGGCGGCGTTTGCTCCGGGCAACTTGCTTGCGAGCGGGATTGCGACAGCGACGACGGCACCGCTCCCGGATGAACTTCTCGGCACGAGAGTCCGGGTCACGGACAGTGGTGGCACAGAACGTGGCGCAGGTTTGTTCTTTGTATCTCCTGGTCAGATCAATCTTGAGATTCCGGGTGAGACTGCGTCGGGGATTGCGACGGTCAAGGTTGTGCGCAACAATCAGACCGTTGCACAAGGGACGGTCCATATCGATTCAGTCTCACCCGGGATATTTCGCGTCATTCCGTCTGCTCCAAGTGACATTCTGGCCGCAGCGCAAATCTTTCGTGTCAAAGCTGACGGCTCGTCCGGAATCGAGGATATTGTCCGCTTTGACAATGCTTCGAGCCTGTCCGTGGCCATCCCTATCGAATTTGGCGCGGAACCCGAGACGATCTTTCTGGTATTGTACGGCACCGGGTTGCGCCTGCGGTCCGCGCAGTCAGCCGTCACGGCAACGATCGGCGGGCTGAATGCGTCGGTGACCTACGCCAGTGTTGCACCCGGATTTATTGGGCTTGATCAAGTGAATCTCAGCCTCTCCCGTCAACTCGTGAGTCGTGGGAACGTCAACGTCGCGGTGATCGTTGATGGGAAACCAGCAAATATGGTTGTCATCAACGTCAAATAACGCCCGCCGGCGCCACTATTCGAACTCGCGGCGGCCTTGGGGTGGATTCCGAGCCGCCAGGCGGAGTATTTGCCTTTGCACTATTGCCGATGCGCACGCCAATACCGGAGCGATCTCCTGTCGAGGCTGCGTCTGTCCGTCCCGACACAGCAGACGAAAGGAAGAACACGATGAGGAAAATTGGAGGAATCGCCGTTTTCGCGATCGTCCTGGCGATATTCACATCAGCCAACGCCCGAGCCGAGGTGGTGACGGCTGTCATACCACTAACCACTGCCGCCGAGATCAATCCGCCTGTTCCTTTGCCAGTTGGAGCAAGGGGTTCGACTGCTCTCACGATCAACATCATTCGAGACGGCGTCGGGAACATCACCGGGGGCGTCGTCAACTTTCTGACGAGCTTCAGTTTTCCTGCGGGTGTGACCATTACCGGGCATCACATTCATGAAGGTGCGGCAACCGCCAATGGTTCGGTCGTCATCGGTCCCAGCCTGAGTGGATCGAACACTGTCTTTCCCACCGGAACTGGATGGGTCAACCTGACAGCCATCGTGACGAACGTCGAAGTCCTCCAACGGCTGGTGGCAAATCCGCCTGCCTTCTACGTCAATCTTCATACGTCAACCAACCCCGCGGGAGCGTTGCGTGGCCAAGTCTACAAACTGACCGAAACAATCGCCAATTCCGTCGAGATGAATGTTCAGAGCGAAGTACCACCAATCACCGACGTCAATGGCATTGGGACGGGCACCATCACCATCAATTCACGACGCAACGCGCTGGGCGAGGTGATCGGCGGAATCGTGACCTTCACGGTCAATTACGATTTTGTCGGCGAGCAGCGATTCAGTGGATTGCACATTCACGAACAGGTGGCAGGTGTCAATGGGTCGGTTGTGATCAACACCGGAATCAGCAATAGCAACCAGGTGATTGCGCCAACGGGAAAGGGTACGATCAATATTCCGGTAACGATTACCGCTGCGACACTCGCAGCCTTCAAGCGTCTACTCGCGAACCCCACCGGGTTTTACGTCAACATTCACACGACGGTCAAGCCAGGTGGAATAATCAGGGGGCAACTGACACAGTTCAATGTTCCGCCCAGTTTGCTGACTGCGTCGAATTATGTCCTCAACGCTGCGGGTACGCTCGCGACGCTGACGTTCACGGGATATGGGTTCGACGCCGGGACAGTGATTCTCGTTAACAATCAACTGACGATGACCGGCTACGATCCCGATACAGGTAACCTCTCTTCGACCATCCCGCCGTACCTGCAGGCGAATCCGGGTCTGCTCTTTGTGCAGGCGCGGCGAAGTGATGGCTTGAGATCGTTACCGCTGGTTGTCGTCGTAGCGCCACAAGCGAGCATCAACCCGGTCGCAGTTGCGAGCGTCGATAGTGCCCGGTTCGCGCCGTCGATCGCACCGGAAAGTATCGCTTCGGTCTTCGGTTCCGGTCTTGCGTCGTTGACGGTATCGGCGTCGACCCTCCCTCTTCCGACGGTGCTCGATGGCAGTTCGAGTTATGTCAGCGGGGTTCTTTCTTCGCTCTTCTTTGCATCGCCGAATCAGATAAATCTCAATGTCCCGGCGAGTACTCTGCCTGGACTGGCAAGCGTCGTGGTCGTCGCGAAAGATGGCAAAGTGTCACAGGGTACCGTCAATGTTGCGGCGACAGTCTCGGCGATCTTTACCTCCAAGACTGACGGCACCGGAGCGCCTGCGGCGAGGGCCTCGTCAGATGGAGTGAACTTCAATATCGCAATGGGTACGGCGGACGGAACGCCGGTGGCGATCGATGCCGGATCGTTCGTCATGATGTTTGCGACGGGATTGCGTTTCGCGTCGGCGCTGCCCTCGCTGTCGGTCGGGGGAACCGCAGTCACGCCCAGCTTCGCAGGCCCGCAGGGAACCTTCACCGGGCTCGATCAGGTCAACTTCCAGATCCCCGCATCCCTCGCTGGACGAGGTGATGTCGATCTGATCATGACTGTTGACGGCAAGGCTTCGAACACAGTCAAGCTGAGGATCAAGTAGGCGACGGGTTGGCAATTGATGGCCAGCCGATGACGCGGGCCCGGCGGAGAGTGGTCGGAGGTGTGGCAACACTCACCGACCCTCTACTCCGGGCTCTTTGTCATGAAGGCATCTGGCATCTGCGCGCAGGAATGAGTAGAATCGCAGTATTATGAGAAGGGTAATATCATTTTCAGATATCGACCGCATCGGAGCGCGGAAACTCGGCTGTCTTGCGTTTCTTGCCATTGTGCTTCTGGCAGCGGCGTGCGCCGAGCGTTCTTCGAATGGTTCGCAGGCTACTCCAACGACTGCACCCGATGAACACGGAGGGCACGGCGCGGTGGCGAGCATGACGCCGCGAATCCCTCGTTACCGGGCCAAGCCTATCAATCGCAGAGAGCTGCCGGCGACGCTCGACCCCGCCAGCTTCACGACAGGTTACATTGCGCACTCCTATCGAGTGGCGAAGGAGATTCCGGAAGTGCTCGCGGAGCAGCCCTGTTACTGCTACTGCGATTCGGGCTTCGGTCACGGCAGCCTCCTCGACTGCCACGTTGATGACCACAGTGCGGGTTGCGTCGTCTGCCTCAAGGAGTCGCTGCTTGCTGAGCAATTGCATCGTCAGGGTAAGACGACGGAGGATATCCGGGAAGCGATCGTTCGTGGAGATTGGCGCAACGTGGAATTGAAGTAGAAAAGGATCATCAGGCCCGAGATTATATCTCGTCTGAAGCGGGAAGAACCACATCAATCATGAAAGTACTCGTCATCGGCTCAGGTGGACGCGAGCATGCGCTTGTCTGGGCTCTCAAAAAGAACCTTCACGTCAGCCAGATTTACAGCACGTCCGCGAACGCCGGTATCCTCACGCTGGCGCAACCTGTCGCCCTCAACGCGAACGACCTCGAGGCAGTCACCGACTTTGCTGTCGCTGAGCGAATCGACCTGACGGTCATTGGACCGGAGCAGCCATTGGTCGACGGCCTTGCTGATCGCCTGATGGCTCGTGGACTTCCTGTTTTTGGCCCGGGCCGCGCCGCCGCGCGGCTTGAGGGAAGCAAGGTCTTTGCGAAAGAGTTTATGCGACGTAATAACGTCCCTACCGCACGGTTCGAGGTAGCGGCTGACCCGGGTGAGGCGTTCTCTTTTCTCGCGTCTGGTGCCTTTGACTACCCGCTGGTTTTGAAGGC
>JANNRD010000332.1:0-1674 GCA_031401095.1 Acidobacteriota bacterium | reverse complement strand
GCAAAGAAAGCAGCCGTCAGCGCGACCAGCGCGAGGTACATGAGATCGACTTCCCATGCAAAAGAGGACGCCTGTTCCGGCATGAACGGAAGCCCGATAAGCGCCAGCGGCGCGAAGGCGTTGTGCGAATATCCCATCTTTGCGCTGCCTTTATTTCTAAACCTAAAAATGAGAAAGAGACCCGCCAGCCCTATGAGAGTCAGCACGCCGCCAATCCTGATCAAACTCATGATCACAATTCCATACTTGCCCGTGATTGGATCGTAGTGGTAGCAGAGAAGCATTACCTGATCGGCCAGCGAACCGATCTTGCCCTCCGATGCCTCCATCACGCCGAGTTTCAGATCCCGAGGCGCGTACTCGACGCCATAAAAGTATCTCGACAGTTTTCCCTCGCGCGTCAACAGCATGATCCCGCTGATATGAGCAAACTGACGCGTTTCCTCGTCCCAGACGTATCGAAAACCCACTGCCTGGGTGAGCGCTTTGATCGACGCTTCATCGCCAGTCAGAAAATGCCACCCCGCAGCAGCGCTCGGTCTGCCGTAGCTCCTCAGATATGCATCCTTCTTCCGCGCCGCGAGATCAGGAGTCTCTTTCGGATCAAAGCTGAAAGTCACGACGGTGAACTGCTCACCGGGAACGAACTTTATCCCTCGCAAAGCCGTCACAAAACCCTGAAGCACCTGATTGCAAAGCTGAGGGCAGTCGTAATAGACCGGAGTCAAAATAACCGGCTTCGAACCGAAGTAATCGCCAAGCCGAACCGTCTTCCCGGCCTCGTCACGGAACTGTAGTTCAAGCGGAATCTGTTCGTTCAAATGCTGGTCGATACCAACCTTGTCGAGTACGGCTGGTCGCTGGCTCGCCGGCGTTGACCGCGGTTGAGCTCCGCCCGGAGCCGACGGATAAGCCGGCTGCGCTGAAAGAGCAAGCGCGAGCAGCCCCACTAGAACAAAGGCCCCGCCAAGCCGGAACCCGAGCCTTGTCAGCCTCCAGGCACCCAGTCCGCTATTCTCTCTTCCGACAGCCTGACGCACGAAGACTACCTCACACCCGAGACACTCCCTGTCTTGGGCTTACTGGCCGGTTTGGAAACTGGAGACGCACCCCTCGCTGGAGTCGAAGCCGCTGCCGGTGCCGCTGCCTTGACCTGAAGACCACGCTTGACAATCAGTCGTTTGGCCTCCTCGATCGGGATGCGCACAACACCCGCCTGTCGATCTACCCAACCGTAGCTGTCAATCGTAGCCTGCTGCTCTTCACGAAACTTCTTCATTTCATCCAGCGGAAGAAGTTCGCTGCCGGGCGCACCCTGCAATCGGGGCATTGGCGGCAACCGCCGTGTTCCGGGGGGATTGACACGAGAGGCGGGGGGGAGTTCCTCAGCAAGCTCGCGCTTCTGGAAGTAATCCATCATGAGCCTCATGGCCACGAGAATAACAACAGTCGAAATGAAGAGAACGACGATGAATTTGAAGAGCGTCCCAACATTGACATCGCTCTCCTCATGCGAGACATCCGGATTGGCTATATCCGAGACATCCGGTGTCTCTTCTGGCCCGTGTCGGTCGGTGTCTTTTCTCATCGACTTTAGCTCTCCAACAAGACGTCGTCTGATATCTGGTGATACCTGCTCTGCCACTCAGGGCTGATTGGCAGCCAGCAGAGCGT
>JANNRD010000331.1:0-5109 GCA_031401095.1 Acidobacteriota bacterium | reverse complement strand
CGACCTGCTCGAAGGCGAAAATGTCCTGCATGGTGATGGTGTTGCCTTCCATGCCGGTTATTTCCGAGATGGACATGATTCTTCGAGTGCCATCGCTCAGACGCGCCAACTGGATGACCACATTGATCGCCGAGCTGATCTGCTGGCGCATGGCCTTATCTCCCATTTTCAGACCCGACATCTGGACCATCGTCTCGATTCGAACGAGTGCGTCTCGCGGAGTGTTGGCGTGGACCGTCGCCAGGCTGCCGTCGTGACCAGTATTCATGGCCTGCAACATGTCAAGTGCCTCACCGGCACGTACCTCACCAAGGATGATGCGATCCGGGCGCATTCGCAGGGCATTGCGCACCAGGTCACGTTGCGTCACCTCGCCGCGACCCTCAATGTTGGGTGGTCGCGTCTCGAGCGCGACGACATGCGGCTGTTGCAACTGAAGTTCGGCTGAGTCCTCGATCGTGACGATGCGTTCGTCCTCTGGAACAAAAGCCGAGAGCCCGTTGAGTAGAGTGGTCTTGCCTGAGCCTGTGCCACCCGAAACAAGAATGTTGAGACGCGCCTTGACGCACATCGACAGCAGGTCGGCGATCTCCCGCGTGATCGCCCCCTTTTCAACGAGATCGTCAAACAGCAGAGGCTTGGAGCCAAACCTCCGAATCGAGAGGGTCGGCCCCCGCAGCGCCAATGGAGGGATGATCGCGTTGACGCGAGAGCCGTCAGGCAGACGGGCGTCGACCATCGGCGACGATTCGTCAATGCGTCGACCAACATTCGAGACGATGCGCTCAATGACACGCATGAGGTGGTCAGTGTCCTTGAACTCGATCTGCGTCCGCTCGAGCTTGCCGCCCCGCTCGATGTAAATGTCCTTCGCCGAATTGACTAGAATGTCTGAGATTGTGGGGTCCAATAGCAGCGGTTCGAGCGGCCCAAGCCCGAAGAGTTCGTGCCGGACGTCCTCAATCAGGGTTTCACGCTCGCTGCTTGAGAGAGGCGCATCCTCAGTCGCGAGCATCTCCTTTGCCAGCCGTCCCACTTCGGCCCGAACTTGCTCGGGGGTGAGCTGATTGATCTTCGAGAGGTCGAGACGATCGATGACTGAGCGGTGGATGCGCGTTTTCAGTTCCTGAAAGCCTTCCGAAGCGGCCGCGGTCTCGGTATTCCGTGCCAATGATCCGATTTGGCGAACCACGACTGGACGGACAACGGGTGGTGCCCCATTCGGCGCTGGCGTCCCTCCTGTGAGAGCGAGCGGGTTGACCAGCGGCGCTGGATCTCGTCTCAGTTTCTCGCGTAGCGACATAGTTTCCTCTCAGATCTCTCGTCGGAGCTATCCTGTGCGAAGCATGGATGAGATCCTCCCCTTCCAGGTGCGTGGTGCGACACCGACGGCATGATCAGCGTGCTGCCCGTTGACCCGCGCTGCTTTTCCCAGTGCCCCGTCCGCAGGAACGAGCATGAAGCTAGCGTCCCTTGGGACACTGGTGACGTGTGCGGCTGCGCCGACCCCAATGCCATGACTGTCGTTGGACGCGGCTACGACGGCCGCGGCAAGGCGCTTTATCGCGACCGCGACCGGGGCTGACTTGCGCGACTCGACCAGCGGCTGGCCGAGGTTGATCGAGTTGACGACCGCCCGATAGTCGCTGGGTACGAGCGTCACCGCGTGTTTGCCAAAGACGCGTTCGATCTGGGCTTGACCGACGTCGAGGTCGCTCTTACTCCAGCGATTGACTATCGCGCGGACCCTCTCACGCGGATAATCGAGCCTGTCGAGGGTCGAGAGAACGCGCTGCGCGTTGCGCACTGTCATGATGTCGAGTGTCATGACAAGAAGAATCTCGTCCGCGTGGTCGAGCGCGGCAAGAGTGATCTCGTCGAAGGTGTGGGCGAGATCGAGGACGACGTAGTCGTGACCATTTCGCAGGAGCTCGATGGCCGCGACAACATGCTCGGCGCGGACGTCGAGAGCCGCATCGACATCGCTTGGCGCAGGGAGCAATGACAGATTCGGAGAGTATCGGGTGAGCAGAGCGCCGAGCAGTTCATCGTCCATTCTCGTCTGGTTCTCGATCAGGTTTGCGATCGAGAACTTCGGCTCTGCCTGAAAGAAGAAGCCAAGATCGCCGGCCTGCAGATTGAGGTCCATCAAAACGGTCGGCGCACCCAACGCAACAGCCAGATTGGCGGCAATAAAGGAGGTTCCGCACCCGCCTTTGTTCGAGAAGACCGCGATCACTCGCCCCCGCTTGTGCGGCATCGTCGACTGTCGGGCAGCGTATTCCTCCGCGTGATCTAGTACCGTTTCAAACTCTTCGGCAAGTATCGGAAGACGCAGGAACTCACTTGCGCCTGACCGCAGGCTGTTCAGAATGAGGTCCGGCGAGGCGTTGACCGCAGCGCCGATGAGCATTGTTTCAGGGCAACTGGAACTCAGCTCTCGGATGACGGCCAGCTCAATGTCCGGGACGTCGCTCAGAACGATGATCGCCGCGGCAGGACGCAGCCGAAGTATCTCACTCCGGACCTGTGCCGAGTTGAGCCCTGCCTTCAGAAGAATTGCGCGCCCGCTTTTCGTCAGGGCGGACTCAATACTGTGGTGGCTTTCCGCGTCCGCCCCCGAGACCACGAACGTCAGTTGCTGTAACATCAAAACCTTTCCAAATTGGCGCGTCGATCTACCTTAAATGGCTGGGGGTGTGATCGCGGCGGGCGTCCAACCAACCGTTTCACCGTTGAGGCTTGTCCGATAAGAGCCCAACGACACCTGCAGGCCGATGAGGGAGACGAATTGGAACTGATAGCCGACGACCTTGATCGTTGCCGCGCCACTGCCAAGCGCCATCCCGTCATAGGTGATTTGAACCATGTTCGTCGTCAACCCGCTGACAATCGGTCTGGCCCCGCCAGCCTTGTTGCCATAGACGACGACATTCCTGATTTCAGCCATCGTCGCGCTGTCGGTCGGGTGCGAAACCGCGTACCGTGCCCCAGCGACGACGGCATCGCCAATCGCATTGTGAGCCCAGAGCAATCGCCCAAAGTCGAACGTCGCAAAGATCGTTGCCACTAGGACAATACCGGTGAACGAAAACTCGAGGAGTGAGGCGCCACGCTCACGCCGACGGAAAGTTCCTTTTCGCATAGTCCTGACTCCTAGGGGTTGAGTGGTTGAGTGATCAGGTAGCGCATGGTTGTGCTCGGGGTGAGGGGCACAGCGAACGTCAGACCCTGCCTCTTGAAGACCTGGGCCAGATTGATCACTGGTTGAAAGCTTACCCCCGTAATCGAAACCTTTAAAGTAGTCGGGAGCGCCGCGTTGACGCCACCCACAGGCGTAATCACGACGTTGCTTGTCGTCAGCCCCGAATGGATCGATGTTGACGAGCCGGTTGGCGCGATGGTCCCGTAGACAACGAGGTTTCTGGCTCTGGAATACGCCAGTGTCCGCGCGGCGGCATCGTTGAGCGGGGCGGTGGTCAGATAGCGTGCACCCAGCCGCGTCGCCTTGGCGAGCGTAGCGGTGGTGTAGAACAGACGACCTGCTTCTGCACTCACCAGAGAGAGCGAGAGCAGGATCGGCACGGCAATCGCAAGCTCGATCAGTTGCGTCCCACGCTCGTTCCGGTTGAAACGAAACACTCCCTGGACGACGACAGACAATCTCTTCATGGTCTTCTCGCTTTGCTAATAGAGCACTGGCACGGACAGCAGGGAATTGCCTGCCCCGGAATTTGGATCATACGACCCCTGACCGATCGTCAACGGTTGGTTGATATACTCCGCGACGACGTCGCCGCCACTGCCGCTTCCCACCTTCTCGCGCAGAAAGAAGACGCCAAAACGATTGAACCTGACGACGTTCCGGCCGGCGTCGAACTCGGCGAGCTTGATGATCGGAATGAGCAGAAGTCGGCGGCCGGCCAGGCCAGGATGGGTCGGCGCCTGGAAGGGAAGACCAGCCTGGTACTGGTTGTAGGAGATGTTGTTCTTGACGTTCAGATCGGGCGGGAACTCGGTCGCGTCGATTCCGCCGCCCTGATAGTCGTCGAACCGGGAATTAAGGCCTTGTCTTACCGGTCCTGACTTCACGCCAGGGCTCGTGTCGACGGCGTACTCCTCGCCCGCTCGGGCGCACATGTTGGCGACACCCGCAAGACCAAATCTGACATCCCTGCCGCCACTGCCGGCAACTCCGAGAATCTGGTAGTCGCCCGGAGATGGGCCCGACGAGGGCGCCGCACGGAAGGTGTAGGTTTGACCCGGCACCATCGGCACGCCATAGTCAATCACCGAGACCGGCGCGAAGCCACAGATAACATTGAGCGGGACGGACCGCCCGCCGGTCGCTGTCGCGGTGACATTCATTGATGGGCCAAGGACGAGGCGGGCAAAGAAGAGTGTGACCGGCGCCGGCGGCGTCGTGACGCGGATGAATCGCATGCTGGACGGGCTTGCCTGCGCACTTGCCTGGGAGACAAAAGCCCCATCGAGATTGCTCGAAAACTTGACGTTCGCCGATGGAATTGTCACCGTGAACCCCTGGAAGTCACCCTTGTTCATGCCGAGGGTGGCACGTGTCACGGCAGTTTGGATTCCTTTCGCAGACGAGTCGAGAGCGGAAGCGCCCGCTAGTGCCGCTGCATCCGCTGCGTGCTGCATCTCAGCCTTGACCATGTAGAGGTGGCCAATGTCAACTGAGAGCCCGACAGCCAGGAGAGTACTCGTCATGGCGATCGCCGAGATCGCGAGCGTCATCCCGCGCTCGCCTCTGCGCCGGACTAGTCTTGCGCTACCGTTGAGTTTCATATAGACCTCCTTCGCTGTTATAAGGGCGATTGCCGCCTGATGTGTTCGATTCTTCGAGTCAACCCTCACGGTTGGGCGGGTTTCTCTGGTGTCTTCTGAGCGGTCTCGCCTGTCGCTCCGGTTCCTCCCGCGCCCGAATCGGATTTGGGTGCTGGCTTCTCTGTCAGAGGGGCTTTTGATTTGAGGCCATCGAGGCCGGGCATCGCCGGGAGCGCATCTCTTTCACCTGGTTTCACCAGGTTGACTGTGATGATAAACATGAGCTCGGTTTCCTGCTTCTGGAAGGACTGCGAGCGGAAG
>JANNRD010000330.1:0-2329 GCA_031401095.1 Acidobacteriota bacterium | reverse complement strand
TCAACTGCCGGATGGATAACTTTCGCTCTCCTTTTACTTTTAGGTATAACTATTATCTTTTGTTGGGTTGGTCTGCTTATTAAAGAAGATGTGCGGGTCTGTTCGGTCTGTGGTTGCGAGCTGAATTCTCAGCTCTAGCTCACGGTAGAGCGGGCCGAAAGAGTCCACGTAAATCGATGTCACTGGGAGCAATTGGCCTTGAAAGCCTTGCGTTTTGACCAGGTATATCGATGAGCACGGCCGTTTCTTAGGGGTCAGTCCTGCCGGCCCTCCGGGGTCGAGACCTGCCATAACCAAAGCGGGCGGCAGGCGAGTGTGGGGTCGAAGACCAGGTCAGCGAACCCCCGTCACACGCGCGGCCAAATTTGGAGATTGCCATGAGCAGCACTGCAATCGAAACACGGACGCCAACCTTTCATGCATCCGCAGAGATCGAAAGCCTCGTTCGCGCCTTTGAACGGGCAGAGATCTCGCGCGACGAGTGGAATCACCGTTCGCACCTCACCGTTGCATGCTGGTATCTGCTCTGCTACCCGTTCCCGGAGGCCGTCGACACGATGCGTCGAGCCCTTCAGCGCTACCTCGACGCACGCGGGATCAAGACCACACTCGAGAACGGCTATCATGAAACGATTACCGTTGGCTGGATGCGTCTCCTGAGCCACTATCTTGGCCGGACAAATCTTGATTGCTCACTCGTCGACCTGATCAATCGCTTGAATGATCACTATCGCGATAAGGACTGCCTGTTGACGCACTATAGTCGTGAGCGGCTGATGTCGTGGGAAGCAAGGTGCGCGTGGATCGAGCCTGACCTCCAACCAATGCCCTGAGGTTGCTGTGCGTAGCTAGTCGGGAGTAACACAATGGCATCGGTGACATATCGTCAGTTACTGCGGAGTAACAAAGAGTTCCGACAACTATGGATCGGACAGGTGATCAGCGAATTGGGCACCTGGTTCTCGTTCATCGCAGAGCTTGGCCTGGTCCGCCTGCTCTCCGGTTCAGCCATGTCGACGACTGCATTATTGGTGGCGCGACTGCTTCCGTTTCTGCTGGTGGCGCCGTTCGCAGGCGTGTTTGTTGACAGCCGGTCGCGGAAGCACATTCTCATCGCTGCCGACATCGCGCGGGCTGTGCTGGCGCTCGGCTATCTGACTGTTGGTACGCGCGGGCCGATTTGGGTGGTCTACCTCTGCGCCGCTTTGACATCGTCCTGCACGACGTTTTTTGAGGCTGCAAAGAACTCGTCCATGCCGAACCTGGTTGGGCCAAAGGACCTGTTGACAGCAAATGTTCTTATGTTCTCGACAAGGTTTCTGCAACTTACGCTGGGAGCTGCGTTGGGAGGATTGACGGCAGCTCGATTTGGCTACAATGCCGCGTTTATAGTAAACGCTATTTCGTTTGTCGCTTCCGCGGCGTTCATCTGGCCGATCGCAGCGAGTGCGCTCCAGCGAGTCGTGCGGGGTGGCGAGGGAGTTACGCGTCGGGGCATGTGGAGCGAAGTTCGGGCGGGCCTGGCGTATATTCGCCATACCCCCTTTGTGCGGGGGATTATCCTCGTCAACGTCGCGTGGGCCACTGGCGGTGGAATGACAAATCTGTAGTTCGACCAGATCGGCGGGCACACCTTCAGACATGGACCTGGTGATCGAGGGGACTGGAACGTAGCGGCGCTCTACACCGCTGCGGGACTCGGTCTCTTCGCCGGGATGATGCTCGCGCGCCGAGCGGGTGCGTGGGCATCGGATGAGCGACGCGCCGGCCATTTCATTGGATGGGCCCTCGTTGCGCATGGCATCTGCTTCGCGATCGCCGGCGTCATGCCGTCGCTGCTACTCATGTCTTTGTGGCTCATTGCAAGTCGCATGGTACTTGGCGCGGAGTTTGGCGTGCAGGAGACTCTCATGATGCGGGTCCTGCCGGACCAGTACCGTGGGAGGGTCTTCACAACCGACCGCGCGCTTGAGCTGGCAATGATGGCGGTCTCGATGATCATCGGCGGCTCGCTGGTATCAGTTGTCGGCGCTCGGACGATGATGGTCGTTTCGGGTTTGCTTTCAGCCAGTCCAGGTGTTGTCTGGCTGCTGGCTCTCTGGATGCGAAGGTTTAGTGTCCCGGCGCGTGCCGTCGCCATCGAGCGGGCGATCGGCGGTTAGAGAAGGGCGCGAAGGCGCAAAAACGCGAGTCGTGAACCATCAGAGTCGTGAACCACAGAGACACAGAGACACAGAGACAGCACTGAGAAGAATAAGAGGGGTTGTGGGCCCTCTCTCCAACTTTCATATTTCTTCTCTGTGCTGTCTCTGTGTCTCTGTGTCTCTGC
>JANNRD010000329.1:0-1684 GCA_031401095.1 Acidobacteriota bacterium | reverse complement strand
AAGGAATCGCCCAATTATCGGGTTGAGTAGCCTACTCCTTCTTCCCCTTCGGCCGCACATTGGCAGCGAGAATCTTCTTTCGCATTCGAATCGCCTTCGGGGTCACTTCCACCAGCTCATCGTCGACGACGTACTCGATCGCCTGCTCGAGGGTAAGTTCGCGAACCGGAACGAGGCGCAGCGCCTCATCCGCAGTCGATGCTCGCATATTCGTCAGTTTCTTTTCCTTGACGATGTTGACGTCGAGGTCTACGCCGCGCGAATTCTCACCGACGATCATGCCTTCATAGACGGAGACTCCCGGCTTCAGAAAGAGCTCACCGCGTTCCTGCAGATTGTAGATCGCGTAACCAGTCGTGCTTCCCGGGCGATCCGCGACCAGACTCCCGGTGCCGCGGCCGGCTAACTCTCCCTGCCATTTGTCCCATCTCAGAAAGAGTGTGTTGAGCAGTCCGGTGCCTTTCGTTTCGGTAAGAAACTCGTTGCGAAAGCCGATCAAGCCACGGCTGGGTATCTCGAACTCCATGCGGACGCGCCCATGACCGTGATTGACCATCTTTGTCATGATGCCTTTACGTCGGCCCATGGCCTCGGTCACCACGCCGATAAACTGATCCGGAACGTCGATCACCGCGATCTCGATCGGCTCGCAGACGGCACCGTTGATCTTTCGTGTGACGACCTGTGGGCGGGCGACCTGTAACTCGTATCCCTCACGTCGCATCTGCTCAATCAAAATGGCAAGCTGCAGTTCACCGCGACCTGAGACCTTGAAGCTATCAGGCGTTTCGGTCTCGTCGACGCGAATCGCGACGTTGCCGAGCAATTCCTTATCAAGGCGTTCGCGGAGTTTGCGCGAAGTGACGTGGTCACCCTCCGTGCCCGCAAACGGGGAGACATTGACGCCGAAGATCATCGAGATCGTTGGTTCATCGACGACGATTCTCGGAAGCGCAATCGGTTCGAGAGCCGATGCCACCGTATCTCCGATGTTGATCCCCTCGATGCCCGCCAGGGCGATGATCTCTCCAGCCGCCGCCTGTTCGATGGGAACCTGCTTGAGACCTTCGAAGCTGTAGATCTGTGTCACCCGGGTCTTGTGGACCTCGCCATCGATCTTGACGACGGCTACCTGGTCGCCTACTGAGATCACGCCATTGAAGATGCGCCCGATTGCCAGGCGTCCAACGTACTCGCTGTAATCGAGATTTGCGACGAGAATCTGAAGCGGCGCCTCGGGATCACATTGCGGTGCCGGAATTGTCCGCACGATCTCGTCAAAAAGGGGCAAAAGATCAACGCCCTCGTCGTTCAGTTCGCGTTGGGCAATGCCATCGCGGGCAATCGCGTAGAGAATTGGGAACTCGATCTGCTCGTCATCGGCATCTAGATCGATAAAGAGGTCGTAGACCTCGTTGATCACCTCATCCGCACGCGCATCGTGACGGTCGATCTTGTTGATGACAACGATGACGCGGAGTTTCTGCTCGAGCGCCTTGGAAAGGACGTAACGCGTCTGCGGCAACGGGCCCTCGGAGGCGTCTACCAGAAGAAGGACCCCATCGACCAGCTTCAGTACTCGTTCCACTTCGCCACCAAAGTCCGAGTGTCCGGGTGTATCGAGGATGTTGATCTTGGTGCCGCCGAACCTGACGGCAGTGTTCTTCGCCATGATGGTAATGCC
>JANNRD010000328.1:0-2486 GCA_031401095.1 Acidobacteriota bacterium | reverse complement strand
GCATTGACCGCGAGGGATTAATTGCGACTGTGGCTGGCAACGGCTCGGCGCCGAACACGGGTTATGGCAGTGCGGCCCCGAAGGACACGCTCAACAATCCCCAGGGTGTCGCGGTTGATAGCGCCGGTAACATCCTCATCGCCGACACCTACAACCGCGTCGTGCGGCGGGTTGACGCCAGGGGGACGATGACGGTTATGGCCGGGTCAGTGGCGGGACTCAACGGTGATGGCGGCCGAGCGAATGAGGCGCAGTTGAACCTGCCGATGGCCGTCACGGTTGCGCCTGACAGCCGCACCTACGTCACCGATGCCGGCAATAGCCGTCTCCGACGCATCACTGCGGACGGAAAGATACAGACGGTGGCCGGGTTCGGTGGGGGAGACGGACTCGGAGGCGCGGGCTTTGCCGGAGATGGCGGCCCGGCGGAGAAGGCGAAGCTCTTTTCGCCTGCTGATGTTAAAGTCGACACTGCGGGCAACCTCTACATTTCAGACAGCGGCAACAATCGCATCCGCGTCATTCGTGCCGGGGCGATGACAACTATTGCGGGGACGGGGCGGAGGGGATTCAGCGGCGACGGCAAAGGGGCCGTGACCGCCGAACTGAACACTCCGCAGAAGATCGCGATCGCCAAAGATGGCAGCATCTTTGTTGCAGACCGCGGCAACCAGCGCGTCAGAAGAATTGATGGCAGAGGTGTTATCAGTACCGTGGCGGGCGCAGGTCAGCCAGTCGGAACGATCTTCGAATCTGGGGTTATCCGGTAAGCGAAGAGAAAGGGTCACGCGTGCGATACAGGCTGTTGATCAAAGGATCGCTCGTGGTTGTGGGGCTCGTCATCGCGGTCTGGCAGGGGGCAGCTTCGCTTCAGGCGCAGAAGCGCACCTCGGTCAAAGGCAAGTACCCTGCAGAACACACAGATGAGAAACTCAAGCCCGCGCGTCCTGACAACGCGGTCAGTGAACTGACAAACGGAGTCGCCGCGAAGTTGCCACCGGCCGGCGCTCATGGACAGAGGGCCGCCCCCCGCAACCTGATTGATCAGCACCTCTTCAGCGCCCTCGATCGCGACAAAATTCCGCACGCTTTGCAGTCGAATGACTACGAGTTTTGCCGCCGCGTCTACCTCGACCTCACCGGGCGAATACCGACACCGGAACAACTCAAGAGTTTTGTCGTGAGCCCCGATCCGAGCAAACGCGACAAGCTGATTGACCAGTTGATCGAGAGCCCGGCGTGGGTGGATCACTGGGGCTACTGGTACGGCGATCTGGTACGTAATTGCGGTAACCGCATCGGCAATCCCGCGCTCAAGCATTTCGATCAGTGGCTCCGGCAATCATTCAAGGACGACAAGCCCTACGACCGGATGGTGACGGAGATGCTGACGGCCTCGGCCCCGACCACCAACTGGATGCCCGATGCTGCCCCGACGGGCTTCCTGACGCGCGCGCACGTCACCGGTCTGACGATGTACGACGACAACTACGAGGACACGGCCGACGAGATCATCGTCAATTCGGCGCGTGTCTTCCTCGGAGTCAACTATCAGTGCATCTCGTGCCACGGCGGCAAGGGCTTTCTCGAAAAGGTCAGCCTCGACCTGGTCGCGAAGAAGCGCAGAGACTTCTGGGCGATGGCAGCCTTCTTCGGCAAGACGCGCATCCGCGTCGTCACTTACCAGGATCGCTACACAGTTACCGAAGACGGCACCGGTTACGACACCGCCGCGTGGAGTCAGGTCCGGCTCCAGCGCGACGGCGGCGAGATCCAGCCGACGTTCATGCTGACGGGAGAGAAGGCCGATCCGAGCAAATCGCTGCGTCCGCAGTTTGCGCGGATGCTGACGACTCACCCGCAATTCGCGCGCGCCACGGTCAATCTGATTTGGAAACAGTTCTTTGGTCTCGGTATCGTTGATCCGGTGGACTCGTTCGATCTGGCGCGGCAGGACCCGAGGGCGACGCTGCCCGCACCCTGGACGTGCCAGCCGACGAATGACGACCTGCTCAATGCGCTCGCGCAGGATTTCGCTGCGCACCGTTTCAGCCTGAAGCACTTGATGCGCACACTCGCGCGGTCGAGCGACTATCAGCTCTCTTCGCGTTTCGACGGCGAGTGGAAGGAGAGCTACACGCCCTACTTTGCGCGTCACTACATCAGGCAACTAACCGCCGAACAGATGCACGACGCGATCTCGCAGGCTACTCTTGTCTTCGGCGATTACAAAAGAAAGGACTACGTCTTCGAGACGCCAATTGCGCCCGCACGTTTCTGGACGGAGGCGGCTTCGCCCGAAGACATCAACAACGGAGAGGCGAAGAATTTCCATACCTAAATATGTTTCGAAGAGAACCAGCTATTTCCCGGTTTGATTGGCCTTTCACCCCTAAACACAACTCATCCGATAACTTTTCAACGTTAACCGAGTTCGCGTGCCGCGCCTTCGTCGCGCGCAACGAGCGGCCCGACCTGCATCGCCT
>JANNRD010000327.1:0-2515 GCA_031401095.1 Acidobacteriota bacterium | reverse complement strand
TTGTCGCCGATCCAAGCAAAGGCTCCAAGCATAACCGCGGATGCGCGGTCGACCTTTCGCTCTACGATCTCAAGACCGGCAAGGAGGTCGAGATGACGGGAGCCTACGATGAGATGAGCGAGCGCTCAGACGCTAACTTTGCAGGGGGCACCGCTGAGCAGCGACGCACTCGCGATCTTCTCCGGAAGGCCATGGAAGACGAGGGCTACACGGTCTACCCTGAGGAATGGTGGCACTACGATTACAAAGACTGGCAGCAGTACCCGATCCTCAACGTCAGCTTCACCGAATTGAAACTCAAGAAGGCGAAGCGGGCTGGTAAATGATCCGCTCGCGTGCGTTTTCTCAGACGGAACACCGGCCGGCAATTCTGTGGCTGCTTTCGTTCGTGATTCTCGGGAGCGCGCTTGTGCTCCTCTACCCTGACGCCGATCAGCAGGATGCCGGATATCACTATCTTTTCGCGCGCTGGTCGTGGCACGAGCCGTACTACCTGATCGGCGTTTGGACCCGCCCACTCTTCACCCTCATCTATTCAGTTCCCGCACAGCTCGGATATCCGGCGGCAAAATCCTTCACGCTCCTTCTCTCATTGGCGACTGCCTGGCAGAGTTACAGACTCGCCTCACAGTTCCGCCTCGAGAGAGCGGCGATGGTCATTCCGCTGCTCGTACTTCAGCCGGCCTTCTTTCTGCTTTTCACCGAGACACAGACCGAATCGCTTTTCGCCCTGATATTTGTTGTGGCGCTGCGTCTCTATCACTCAGGACGGACGCGTTCGGCGTTGGTTGCCGTCTCGCTGCTGATTCTTGTGAGGCCGGAAGGTTTCTTTATAGGAGTGATTTGGGGCCTATGGATATTGCTTTCGCCGCGTGAATGGCCGTGGTGGCGGCGATTGCTGGAGACTCTGTGGCTGGCGCTGGGAGCGATCATGTGGTGGACTATCGCGTCTCTCATGACGCGTGATCCGCTCTGGATACTGCATGACTGGCCCGCGGATTGGCAGATGGGGAGTGTCGCCAATGGTCAGGGGCCGATCTTCTGGTACATCGTCCTGCTGCCATTGATCGTCGGACCTCTGCTGCTGCCTCCGTTTGTGCTGGGACTGAGGCACCTCCTGAGGAGTCGGGAGCCTCTCCTTGGCGTGAGCAGTTTCCTGGCGCTGTTTGCCCTGCACTCAGTGCTGTTCTGGCGAGGATGGTTTGGTGCCGCCGGCTATCCCAGGTATCTGGTTTGTGTCTCGCCTGCGATCGCGATCGTGACGCTCGCCGGGTGGAGTCGAATCGGCGCGTTGGCGCACCGGGGAGTGCAGGCTGTCGTTCTTGTCATTTCGTTTCTGGTGTGCCTCTTCTATGTTGATGGCTATCGTTTCACACGGGATGCGCGGGCTGTTGATGATGCCGTCCAATGGCTGAGGCTTAATCCGGTTTCGTATGCGAGATTGATCTACAGCCAGCCGTATACCTGCATTCGGCTTGGTTGTGCGAGTTCGGATCGACCTGCGCTGACCGCTGACCGGGAGCACAACCTGGATATCCTGAGGTCATCGCAGAGTGGAACGCTCTTGTTTTGGGACTCCGATGTAGGTCCGAAGTGGTATGGTCTGCGGGCGAGTGACTTTGAGGCGCTCGGCTACCGGAGATTGTTCTCGAAGTCGTATCGGCTGGAGGGGTGGTTCTTCAAGCTTTCATGGCGCTACCACGGTGGCCCGAGGTTTCAGGAGATGCATCTCTACTATCGGTAGGTCGGGGCCGTTTCTCGGTTCTCGAGGTTCCACACTTAGTTCAAGCCGGGAGATCTGCTGCTACCGCGTTCTGCTTCTTGAGTTCCGCCTCCGAAAAGATATACTAGGTTGCAGAACTCCTATGAGATGCGATTTGAGCCTTGTGGAAAAAGTTCAAGGCGGTGTTGTTCGGCGTGCTCTGGCCAGCCTGCTTCTGGCCTTCATCGTCTACGACATCACCATCGTGGAAATGCTTTCTCGCCAGGTCTGCGAGGAGGTGTGCAACTCATCCGATCTGGCAGGGGCTGAGAATGTTGGGAGTCCTGAATCGCCAACAGGGCATCCAGCCCCCTCCGCCAATCGAGGACCCGATCATCCGCCGTCTGATTCGTCGTGTGCTGAAGATCACTGCGTTTGCTGCTGTTCGCACACTATGCCAAGTGCCGCTTATCAAACTGCAAGGTTTGACGCGACGCAATTAGCCAGCCGATGTGACCTCGACTACCTTCCGTCAGCACCATCCCAAGAGCTCTTTCACCCCCCGCGTATTGCCTGATTGTCCAACCCGGAAAAATTTGTGCGCGTCGGGCGGGTCTCTTCAAGAGACACCCTCCGCCTCCAACAAGGACCTCTGCGTCGTCGCAAGATGAGGGTCCTGTACCCGTAGGTTTCTCAACCGAAGGCTTGGACAGGGCGGCCAGCCAAGGCAAGGCGAACAGCATATGATCAAGAGTAGGATTCAGTGTGCCTTTTGGCGTGTGGTGTATCTGTGGATCTGCCTCAATGCACCTC
>JANNRD010000326.1:0-6712 GCA_031401095.1 Acidobacteriota bacterium | reverse complement strand
AAAGATTCGTCAAGGGCACTAAATATCGAGTCTAATGGCGCTCCCGGCGGAAGGTCAAGGACCGGGGATGTTGGATTCTCGATCAATCTTGAACCTATCTAGCTCAGACAGGTGATATCTTGGATTGGGTTTTAGATTCGCGTCTCTCGGCTTCGGATTGTGGATTCGCGCTGATCAATCCACAATTCAAAAGCCAAAATTCAAAATCGGACGGTTATTATGGCAATTCACCGAAAACTCGAAGATGCAAAGCCCGGAGCGCGATTGCTGCTCGAATCGAAAGAGCCCGTCGACCTTCCGGCCGCTGAGGTAAATGCTGCGGGCGTGACCCTCGAACGGGAGGACTTCAGACCTCATATCGATCAGCTCATCGAGACTCTTCGCACCGGTGTCACTGCTCAGCCTGCGCCAGTTGTTCTGAGCGATTCCGTTTTCGTCATCGAAGCGTCGAGCAGGACCTTCTGGGTTCGCATCTGGCACTCAGATGGGGAACGCACTCTCATCGATCGCATGCACGTCACAAGTTGTGTCCCTCGCATCCCCGGTCTGCGTTTACCCAACTTCAAATAAGCCAGCCGCCCGTATCGGTCAACTCCGAACGAATTCCCTCCCCGGAGCCCTGAAACTCTTTGCACCCTCGTGACACAGACTAATCGTAGTCGAATGTGGAGGCCCTTTACGTTCCTTGGAACAGTACAGCGGTAGGCGCCGTATGAAAGAGCGGTTGGGCCCGCTCGCGATATGTTTCTCACCTTCGGGCTCTCGGTTTGTGCGGGGTACCATTATGGCTGCTAAGAAATCACGAAAGTTGACGTTCTCGATCATCGTCCTGATCGTTCTCGCGGCACTTGGCGCCGTTGGGTTCACAGTCATCTCGCGACCAAAGAGCGAGATCGACCCATCTCGATTGGCGACGGTCGAGAGAGGCAATATCACGCGATCGGTTGTCGCCACCGGAAAGATCGAGCCGATTGCAAAGGTCGAGATCAAATCGAAAGCAAATGGCATCATCAAGGAGCTGAAGGTCGAAGTAGGTGACTTCGTCAAGACTGACCAGATACTCGCCGAACTCGATAAGGAGAACCTTTCCGCCCGAGTGCGCGAAGCGAACGCGGCCCTCATCGGCGCCGACGCCAACCTCAAAGCCGCGCAGGCACAACTCGACAAGAATCGAATCGAGGCTGAAGGCCCGGATGTCCCGTTTGCCCGGCGCAACTACGAGCGAGCCGAGAAGTTGATCAAGGAAGGCGTGCTCCCGCAACAGAGCTACGATGACTCTCGAAGCGCCTTTGAGCTCGCCGTCAACCGGCAGAATGTCGCTCGCTCTCAGTTCTCGGTCAGCGAGGCAAAGATCTCACAAGCTCGAGCAGAGGTCGCCCAGGCGCAGGCAACCGTGGATCGCGCCAACGAAGAACTCAGCAACGCCACCATCCGGTCACCCATCAATGGAATGGTGCTCTCCCGCGATCTCGAAATAGGGAGTCCGGTCTCTTCAATCCTCAACATGGGATCGGCCGCGACCCTGGTCATGGTGCTCGGTGATATCAGTCAGGTCTATGTCAGAGGCAAGGTGGATGAGGCCGATATCGGCGTCGTCAAGACCAACCAGCCGGCGCGCATCAAGGTCGAGACCTTTAAGAACAGGGAGTTCGAGGGAACAGTCACACAGATCTCCCCGCTTGGTGTCGATAAGGACAACGTTGTCACCTTCGAAGTCAAAGTCTCAATCAAAAATTCGGGAGGCGAACTGAAAGCAAACATGACCGCGAATGCGGAGATACTTCTCGAGGAACACACAAAGACGCTGATCATTCCCGAGAGCGCAGTGATCTACGACGCACAGCGGAATGCCAGCGTCGAGATACCTGCTCGGGGCGCGCCGAAAGGTCGTGACAGAGTCGCCGTTAAGGTTGGAATTGGCAATGGAACACGCACTGAGATTCTCGAGGGTCTCAGTGAAAAGCAGCAGGTCATTCTCCAATAGGCTCTGAGCGGAAACGAGCGCGACGTAGTCGTTGACGAAAGATGAAGGAACTGATCTCGCAAACGTGGTCAAACCTGACGGCGAACCGGCTTCGCAGCTTCCTCACCATGTTCGGGATCACCTGGGGAGTGATCTCGATCGTTCTGCTTTCCGGCGTGAGCACCGGATTTCAACGCGGCAACAACGTCGTCCTTCGCGAGCTCGGCAAGAACATCGTCATCATTCGTAACGGGCGCACCAGCAAACAAGCTGGTGGGGAACGCGCTGGCAGAATCATTCGACTCGATATCAACGACGTCTATGCACTCAAAGAGCGGTCGAAGCTCCTCGAATTTGTGACACCGGAATTGATGCGCGGCAGTGTCCAGGCCAAGAGCAGCTTTAACGCGAGTTCAACCCAGTTGAGCGGAGTCTGGCCGGTCTTCCAGGAAATCAGGACGATCGAAGTCGACCACGGTCGGCTCATGAACGATGAAGACAATCGCGAGGCCCGGCGCGTTCTCGTCGTTGGCTTTGATATGTGCAAACAACTCTTCGCCGACAGGGACCCGATTGGTGGCCAGGTGACGCTCAATGGGTTGCCCTATACCGTTATTGGACGGGTCCGGAAGAAAGAGCAGGATTCCAACTACACCGGGCCCGACAACAATCGGATGTTTCTTCCGTACGAGGCAATGCGCAAGGATTTTCCGCATCCGGGTGAGCACGACACGGCGGATTCGGTCTCGACCATCATCGCCGCACCGTTCGACAAGGTCGCGGAAGAGCTCGTCAAGATCGTCGGACGCGAGGGCAAGATCAACTTCGAACAGGGTGGGCCAATCGAGAATGAGGTTCGTGCGATTCTGTCAACTCGCCACGACTTCGACTCGACCGATCGCGAGGCGATCTCGATGTGGAATACGACGCTCTCGACGGTCTTCTTTGACAAGATGATCACAAGTATGAACGAGTTCTTTATCGCAGTCAGCCTCATCACGCTCGCGCTCGGCGGAATCGGAGTCATGAACATCATGCTGATCTCGGTCAAGGAACGAACGAGAGAGATTGGCATTCGCAAGGCACTCGGCGCAACTTCTGGCGATGTCCAACGGCAGTTCTTTTCTGAGGGTCTGCTACTAACCATCGCCTCGGGCGTAGTTGGTCTGGGGATCGGGCTTGGACTCTGTCAACTGATCAATCTGCTTCCACTGCCGGCTCGATTCTCTGGAATGATCATCACCTGGCAAACGGCCGCGTTCGCCATCGGCGTGCTCAGTCTCATCGGTATCGCCGCTGCCACTTATCCCGCACGCCGCGCGGCGGATCTGCCTCCGATAGAAGCGCTTCGCTATGAGATGTAGCTCGTAGTCCAGTCAAAGCCACTATGCTCTTCAAGGAAGTCGTACTCCAGGCCTACCACGCGCTCATCGGTCACCGCTTTCGTGCGGCGCTGACGATGCTCGGAATTGCCTGGGGCATCGTCGCCGTCGTTCTCATGATGGCCTACGGCAACGGCTTCCATAACGCCCTGATCTATGGCTTCCGCATGGCCTTCTCTGAGGGAACTGTCGTCACTTGGAACGGGCAGACAAGCATGCAGGCGGGCGGCGAGCGAGCCGGTAAGAGAATTCGTCTCAAGGAAGAGGATGCGGACGCCCTCCGGGAATTAGGACTCATCAAACGTGTCAGTCCTGAGTATGTCGAGACGCTGCCTCTGGCCTTCGGTGCAAAACAGACCTCAGCGGCTGTTCGCGGTGTCGCACCCGACTACGGAATCATGCGGCAGGAGATCGCCGAAGTCGGCCGCTTTATCAATGAAGACGACACCGAGAAGCGACGACGCGTTGCGTTTCTCGGTTCGGAAGTCGCGCGTAAGCTTTTCGGAAACAGCCCCGCGGTTGGCGAAACCGTCCGCATCAGTGGACTCTCATTCGAAGTCGTCGGAGTCATGATCCAGAAGGTGCAGATATCCTCGTACTATTCTCCGGACAAATACAGCGTCTTCATCCCGTTCACCACGGTCAATCAACTGTTCCACCAGGACTATGTTGATAATCTTGTCTTCCAGACAATCAATCCAGCTTTGCAGACTCAGGCGGTGAAGCAGGTCCTCGAGGTTCTCGCGACGCGGCACGGTTTCGACCCACGAGACCCTCGCGCAGTGACGATGAATGACTCAGTCGAGAACAACAAGGTGATCAGCGGAATCACTAGTGGATTGAAGATCATTCTGAGCTTGATTGGCGCGTTGACCCTCATGATCGGCGGCATAGGAGTCATGAATATCATGCTCGTCTCCGTCACCGAACGAACGCGCGAGATTGGAGTCCGCAAGGCTCTTGGAGCGCGCCGCCGGCATCTTATGTTGCAGTTCATGCTCGAGGCAATCGCGATCACCTTTATCGGAGGCATCCTCGGCATGCTGCTCTCCGTGACGCTCGTCAAGCTGGTCGGGACGCGACCGTTTATGGCGGAGCTCCTCGAGGATCCTACAGGAATGACCGATATCCACCTTCTCCTTTCCTTCGACGTAAGCATCGCCGCGGCTGGGATACTCATGTTTGTCGGCATCTTGAGCGGACTCTGGCCAGCCGTCCGCGCCTCCCGGATGGACCCAGTCGAGTCTCTTCGTTACGAATAGGTCGCAGCCCGGGAACGCCGAACCCAGGGGCTCGGCGCGTTACTCCTTCGGTTCGGCCCTTCGCCTGTAGCTCAGCATCAATCGCACCAGTTCGCGCACAGTCGTCGGCTTCATTCCCTTCCCTCTATTCTGTGCGCCGATCTCGAAAGCGATCCTCCATTGGCGAAAAAGAACGCGGTAGGCCGCCCACAGACGTTTCTTTGGATCGTAAATACTAGTCGCCTCAGACGTCACGCCATTCAGTTCGATGACATGCAGGTTGCGGCCTTCACGCAAGTCCATCGCCGAAGGGGTTCGGATATCGTATCGTCCAAAATAGAACCCCTCATAGCAAAGAGAGATGCCATCGATCGCGGCTTCAAGTTGTGGCGACTTGAGATGTCCTCCGTCAAGGAAGATCGCTCCGCGGCAGTGCGTCCCCAAGTGGACAAGCGGTACCTTCTCGCCGATCTCAGGTACCCATTCAAGCCGTTCGCTCTCCTGCCTCAGGAAGAACGGCCCCATCGCGACCGCCCTTTCATCGTCGAGTATCAGTTCCTCGAGCGTCCGTTTTCCATCTCCGGTTAGCGTCGGAAAGCGCTTATCTGTGATCGCGAGAATATGACCGCGTTCCTCGTTTGGAAACCGGTAGTAGAAGACTCCGTACTCCTCTCCATCGACAAACTGCTGAAGGATCACATCACCGGTGGCGTCTGTCAGATACTCTCCAAGTTGCCCGTCCGATCTGACAATCGCGACACCATCGCCGCGTTGACCGACATCGGGTTTAAGTACCACGGGAAAACTGAGCCCCTCCCCTGTTAAAAAACCCCGCGCAAGTTCAATTCGATCTATGGGGGGAAGGCTTTCCGGGATCAGCTTGTATCGAGCGATGCTCGTGGCGGCCTGGGCAAGCCCTTTCAGTATCTCGCTCTTTGACTCGCCGATGAAACCTCCAGCCGGGATCGCAGGGTTTGCCAGCGAGAAGAGCGTCAGACTGCGATAACGAAACGCCAGTCCGCAGATGTAGAGAATGACAGGCGGATAAAAGAGCCACTGCGGCCAGAACTCCCAGTGTTTCAGGCGTCGCCATTTGCCCAGCATCAGGCGTCGACCGCGGCTGCTCGCCATCCGAGTAAGCAACTTCACCACCCCAAACATAATTGCAGCCGCGAGCACCAACTTGGTGACGAGATAGCTCTCATCGACAAGGAGCCATTTGATCAGTTCTCCGCCAAAGAACATTGAAGCGGCCACAAGAAGAGGCGTCCAGACGAGACACGCCGCAAAAAAGTAGAGTCCAAACCGCCAGAAGCTGGTATTGAGGACGCCGGCCGTGAAATAAGTCGGAAGTCGCATCCCCGGAACAAATCGACTGACGAAGATGACTGCGGCCCCCCGGCGTGCAAACCAGGCGGATGAGCGATCGACCGCCTCGCGCCCGATGATCCACTTCAATGGCGCCCTGCGGAGCGCGGGCCTGCCCAAAAGTCGGCCTGCCGCAAAGAGCAGCAGGTCTCCGACGAAGATGCCAAAAAGACAGGCGATGGTCACAAGCAGAAACCCAGCGCGTCCCTGCGAAACCATGAGACCAGCACCGATGCAGGCCAAGTCCTCGCTGATCAGCGTCGCGGTTGCGAGCAGAAGGAAGATGACCAGGGCGGTGACCCCGACTGCCTTCGGAACTGACGCATTGTCGAACGGCGTTGCAGCCTCCAAAACGCGGACCGGATCGGCATTCTCCCTCGTCAGTGCTTTCCCCGTCTCGACCCGCTGGAAGAACTGTCTGAGCACCGGGGCCAGCACCGACGGATTGTGGAAAACTAAGAAGTGGTCCTGCTCGGTGATCACCAGTTCGCTCTGCGCGACAAGCCGGTGGTGTTCTAGAGCCGCCGCAACTGGCACGAGGACATCTCTCTTGCCGTGAATGATCAGCATTGGAGCGCGAAAGCGACGCAGTGCCTCGCGCAACGGGCGCTGATCAGTATCATAGAAATTTCGCCCGTACTCGACACCAAGCATCGCGTCATCGAGGTACCCAAAATGAGGAGTCAGCTCTCGTATGCACCACAAGACTCCGACCTGCAGTCCGTGTATCAAGTGATTGAGGTGATAGTCTCCAAGCA
>JANNRD010000325.1:0-18287 GCA_031401095.1 Acidobacteriota bacterium | reverse complement strand
TTCCATAGCGCTCGTCTTCGGGGTTGATCGCCACCGCCGTATCGCCGAGCATGGTCTCCGGCCGCGTCGTGGCGACAACGACAAACTCGCCATCGCCTGTTTTCAGGAGGCCGGTCTTTTCCCCCGCATCATTGGCTGCTGCAAAGGTCTCGGCGAGGCCAAGCGCATTCGCGGGCGCAGCGCCCCTGGCATCCCTCACGGGATAGGCGATGTGATAGAGCTTTCCCTTGACCGGTTTCATCTCGACTTCGAGATCGGAGATTGCAGTCTGCAAACCGGGTGACCAGTTGATCAGATACTCGCCGCGGTAGATGAGCCCCTCCTCGTAAAGCTGGACGAAGACCTCTCTGACGGCGGTGGAGAGCCCCTCATCGAGGGTAAAGCGCTCCCGGGCCCAATCGACCGATTCGCCAAGGACCCTCATCTGCTTCTGAATTTCTCCGCCCGAATGGTCCTTCCACTCCCATACTCTACGGACGAACTCATCGCGGCCCAGGTCCTGTCGTCGAATCCCTTCCTTTGCCAACTGTCGTTCCACGACCATTTGAGTCGCGATACCCGCGTGGTCGGTCCCAGGTAGCCACAGGACCCGATCCCCCGACATTCTTCGCCAGCGCGCCAGGACATCCTGCAGCGTGTGGTTGAGCGAGTGCCCCATATGCAGGTAACCAGTTACGTTGGGCGGCGGAATGACCATCGAGAAGATGGCGGCCCCCTCGTTGTCATTAACCTCCGGAGCGAAAAAGCGGTGACTCTCCCAAAACGGGTACCAGCGCTCCTCGACTTCCCTGGGCTCGTAGGTTTTTGGAATTTCCATAATTGAAAGACGAATAGTGGCGATGAGTAAGTGCTCGGCCGAGTGGCGGCTCGCGTTCGGAATATTTCCGTCACACAAATGATCCGTCAGAGTCAGACCTTAATATCGGGATTCTCGTCCGCTTCGTCAACGTCGCGGGCGAGGCTTGAGTCAACAATTGCCGTTTTCCCTGTCATCAACTCGACGACCGCCTTGACCGCTTCCGGCAGGGAGCCATCTCCAACCGCGGACCTCAGCCGCGTCAGCAGCAGCTCAGCAACCCGGTCCGCGAGCTCTTCCACAAAGTCGGGAGGCAGGGACATCAACAGCGCGCTCTGCTGAGAGACATTGAGCCCGGACCATTCGTTGGAATCGTCGAGCTCGAGGATGGAGTCACTCAGCCCCGCCTCGTCGAGTAAGAACTCCGCTGTCTTGTTGCCGAGCGGGGCTGGCTCGGGTAAGCGCGACCGCCGGCTCGAGATGTTTTTGACCGTCTCAACAAGCAGGGTCATTGACTCGAAGGGTTTCGTCAGGACAGCGTCTGCTCCCGCGCGGCGGACGCGTTCGAGGTCGAAAGAAGCCGAGACGGGGACAAGCAAGACGACAGGTGTTCGTGAGGTGTCCGCACCCGCTCTAACTTCGCGAATAAATGTCAGGGTGTCACCATCCGGAAGCGAGAGATCGACAAGGATCAAATCGGGGGTGCGCTCGTTGAGAGACTGACGAGCAGCAGAGAGAGTGGTCGCCGATACCAACTCGATGCCTTCGTCCCTGAAAGCCAGGCTGACCAACTGCTTAACGGTCGCACTATCATCTACGAGGAGGATTAGTTTGCCCACTAGCGACCATTCGAACTGAGGGTGGTCGTCGCGCTCTTGAGGTGGCGGCCAACTCCCCCATTGCTAGCGAAGAATGCCAAGGAAGCCCTTTTTCTTCTTCGCCGGTTTCTTCTCGTCCTTCTTTTCGTCTTTCTTGGTGGCGTTTTCGGCCGGCTGAGCCGTGCCGGTCGCCTGACCCGGTTCGGTGGCCTTTGCGTCCGGGGGGGTAGCAGAAGATGCCGGTGGCGTCGCTGGCGCGGCCGGCTGATTCGATCCGGAATTGAGAACGCGGGCTCGAACCGAGCCTGTTGAGGCGGTGGCGCCAGCAGGTTTCTCGGCGGCCTTGATCACTTCTTGCTTCGCATCACCCTTCTCGGAAATAAGGACACCGTCGTCCGAGATGCTCAGATCATTCCTCCCGAGGATCAAGCCGACCTTCCCCATCATTCCAGGGCGTTCGGGCGCTCCTGCGTCGGTAACAGCCTCTGGGATGGGGCGGCCCAGCTTTCCGAGGTACTCCTTCGCCTTCGCGCTGTACTCGCTGTTGGGAATGTTCCGGAGCAGGTCTGTGAAAGCGACAGTCGCCTCTTCGGCCTGTTCCTGTTCGATGCGCGAGACTCCCAAGAGGAAGAGAGCCTCGTCCCGATAGGTGAAATATGGATAGTTCTTGACGATCTCGGTCAGTCTGCCCTCCGCCGACTTATATGCCTGGCGGTTATAGAAGTAGAAACGGGCGACATCGAGCTCGTGCAGTCCGAGAACCTGCTGGACCTGCTGCAGATTCGCCTCGATCTCGGGCTTTAGTTCCGAAGCCTGACAGCTTTGCAGCGTTGCCTGAAGCTGGAACTCCGCGCGACGGGCAGGGTCGGCATCCCGATTAAAGGCGTTCATCTGTCTCATGTAAGCGTGAGCAATCTTGAGCTTGACGGCGCAATTCAACTTGTGTGTCGGGAAGTACTGCGCAAAGTCCTTGTAGCCGCCAATCGCCTGTTCGAGGGCTGACGAGCCCCCTTCACGATAGAAGGAATCGGCAATGGCAAGCTTTGCCAGAGGAAGGAACTCGCTATCGGGATAGGTAGTGATCACAACGTTAAAGAGCAATCGCGATTCGTCAAATCGCCCCTTACGAAGCTTGTTCATCGCATCTTCGTACAGTTCCTTGTCACGACCCGGACGCGCTTCATTCTCGTTTGCGACCTTATTCTTCGCCCCGCCACATCCTGCAAGTGAGATCGCCACAGTCAGCAAGCAGATTCCGAGCAGACTCCGAGACATAGAAAACTCCTTATCAGTTCACGCGTACGCTGACTGGTTGGCGGCTCTGGCGAGAGCCTTGACGGCGCCACCGGGATCAGATGTTCCAAAGATGGCCGAGCCTGCCACCAGAATCTCTGCGCCAGCCGCAACGACATCCGCTGCATTCGATGGGCCGATGCCCCCATCTATCTCGATGCGCACGGACGCCCCGTGTGTATTCAGAATCGTCCGCAGGCGTCTTAACTTGTCGAACGACGAACCAATGAACTCTTGCCCGCCGAACCCGGGATTGACTGACATGACAAGAACGTAGTCAATGCTGTCGAGGACCTCCTCAACGAGCGACACGGGAGTTGCAGGGTTGAGGACAACTCCAGCCTGACAGCCCGATCGTCGAATCAGGCCAAGAGTCCGGTGTAGGTGATAGGTCGCTTCTGGGTGAACTGAGATGAGATTGGCGCCAGCCTCGGCAAACTCCGCAATCATCTGGTCAGGGTTCTCAATCATGAGGTGGACATCAATGGGCAAACTAGTGGCTCGGCGAACCCATTTGACGATGAACGGGCCGATGGTCAGGTTCGGAACAAAATGACCATCCATGACGTCAACGTGAATGTAGGAAGCGCCACCCTCCTCGACCATCGCGAGCTGCTCGCCCAGTCGTGTAAAGTCGGCGGATAGGATTGACGGCGCGATCTCAGCCATTGACAGTCTTAACCCGTCTCCAATTCTCAACGCGCACTTGCCTTCGATCCCTGACCTTGAGCTCCAAGGCTAACGCTGACACGGACGAGTTGACCAGTCTTGACCGTCGTACCGGGGGCAGGTGATTGGTCACTGACGGTATTCTCCGGGATCTTGTCGTGACGAGCACGGCTCCGAACGTCCATTCGCAGCCCACTGTCGGAGAGCAGACTCTCCGCTTGCGCCTCCGTCTTCCCGATCAAGTCGGGTACTTGAACCGTCCGGCCCCTCAGCGCTAGGTACATGACGGCCGTCGCGCTGAGGCTGAAGACTGCTACGAGAATACCCATCGTCAGCAATCGCCGCACGATGATCGAGAAAGGAAACAAACTACGCCAACCTCCAACGCATCTCGGACTTGGCAGTGTAACACTACCCCGAGCGCCTTTCAACGAGCCCACGCCTTGTGACGTTGACGGGCCGTCTCACGCCCACAGTCCCTAAAGAATCGTCAAGCGATCGCCTTCCCATCCGTCACGTCATGGACCGTCAATAGACTTATCACCTCGAACGTTCGGGCGCCGTTGGGCGTCTGCACTTTGACTTCATCGCCCTCCTGCTTATTGAGGAGACTCTTCCCGATCGGCGAGGATGTGGAGATCAGGCCCCGCTCGATGTTGGATTCCTCAGAAGTCACGAGCCGGTAGGTAACCTCGGTACCCTGATCGATATCTCGGAGGACCACCGTCGAACCGTACGAGGCGCGATCGTGGGGTAATCGACTGATGTCGATGCTCGAGAGCTTGGCCATCTGTTCTTGCAGCTGCCGAACACGGGCGCGAACAAAGTCCTGTCTCTCCCGGGCCGACTTGTACTCGGCGTTTTCAGAGAGGTCTCCGTGAGCAGCCGCGATTCTGAGAGCGCGTGGCAGCGCAATGTTGAGCTCATGCTCGAGTGCCCGAAGCTCAGCGACTATCTTCTCCTTACCAGTCAATTCAGTCTGTTCGCCCACAGTCATCAACCCTTCATCCACGCGAAAACTTGAAAAACGCGACTGCCGCGAGCCCGGATTGGACTGCGGCAGCCAGAGAAACGCTATCACAACTTGATTAATGCTTCAATCTGCGGCCAAAAAGGGTGGTCGGTTAGTCTGGCAGATCATGGACCACAGAGGCACAGAGCCGCAGAGAAAGCACAGCGAAGAACCAGGGAGGCTGATCGGACATTCTACAGCCCCTCTTGTTCTTCTCTGTGCTGTCTCCGTGCCTCTGAGCCCCTGTGGTTCATGATCTGCCAGTCTAACCCACTACGCGCAAAACGGCAGCGCTAGAGCTTGAGGATATTGACGAGCTCCTGTACCGAAGCGGCTGACTTCTGGAGCGCGGCTCGCTCCTCTGTCGTCAGGTTGATCTGGATAATCTCTTCGATTCCATTGGCGCCGAGCTTCACCGGGACGCCGACGAAGAGGCCATTGACACCATACTCACCCTCGAGATAGGCCGCGCAAGGGAGAATCTTCTTCTTGTCCTTGAGAATGGCCTCGACCATCTCGACGACCGCCGCCGACGGGGCATAGTACGCCGACCCGGTCTTGAGCAGGCTGACGATTTCAGCACCACCATTCCGCGTCCGGTCAAGAATCTTGTCAAGGACATCCTTTGGCAATAGTTCGGTCACCGGTATCCCTGCGCAGGTTGAGTATTTCGCAAGTGGAACCATCGTGTCACCGTGGCCACCGAGCACGAAAGCCGTCACATTCTCAACCGAGCAATTGAGGGCCTCAGCAAGAAAGGTGCGCATTCGCGCCGAATCGAGCACCCCCGCCATCCCAATGACGCGGTTCTTTGGGAAGTGAGACTTACGAAAGGCAACCTGAGCCATCGCATCGAGGGGATTCGAAACGACGATCAAAACTGCGTTTGGGGAAGTGCGGGCAATCTCCTCAGTCACACTGCCGACGATTTCGGCATTCTTGTTGAGCAGATCGTCCCGGCTCATGCCAGGCTTGCGCGCGAGGCCGGAGGTAATGACGACGATGTCGGAGTTCGCCGCTTCGCGGTACCCGTTGGTCCCAACCAGGCGACTGTCATATCCCTCGATTGGGCCCGCCTGTGCAAGGTCGAGAGCCTTGCCCTGCGGCATCCCTTCGACGATGTCCACGAGGACTACATCGCCGAGCTCTTTCGAAACCAGCCAGTGCGCCGTGGTCGCTCCGACATTTCCAGCGCCAACGACAGTGATCTTCTTTCGCCCCATCTCGTTCCTCCATGCTCGCGCGATGTTCCGACGAAGGGCCCGGCATCGCAGACCTTGAAGATGCACCACCCTCATGATCGAAGGGAATCACCTTCAGCCTTCCAAGTTCAGGCCCTCGTCAAAGCGCTTGAGATTGTTACATGTTCTCGATGATCGCGTCCGCGAACGCGCTGGTCGAGACCTTTGTTGCGCCTTCAATTTGGCGTTCGAGATCATAGGTCACGCGCTTTTGTGCAATCGTCTTGATGATCCCATCGATGATCCGCTCACCGGCCGCATCCCAACCCATATGCTCGAGCATGAGGATGCCTGAGAGGATAAGCGAGGTCGGGTTAATGACGTTCTTTCCGGCATACTTCGGGGCAGTCCCGTGAGTCGCTTCGAAGACCGCCGCGTTATCCCCGATGTTCGCCCCAGGCGCCATGCCCAGGCCGCCGACCTGAGCGGCACAGGCATCCGAGAGATAGTCGCCATTGAGATTGGGCGTCGCGATCACGGAGTACTCATCTGGCCGCAGAAGCACCTGCTGAAACATCGCGTCGGCTATCCGATCATTGATCAGAATCTTGCCTTCCGGAACCTTGCCACCGTGGTCATCATAGACCTCTGCCTCAGTGACGACTTGGTCGCGAAACTCGGCTTTGGCAAGTTCGTAGCCCCAGTCGCGGAACGCTCCCTCCGTGTACTTCATGATATTGCCCTTGTGGACAATGGTGACGCTCTTCTTCTTGTGAGAGATCGCGTACTTGATCGCCCGGCGAACAAGGTTCTTTGTCGCGGTGGCCGAGATGGGTTTGATACCAATTCCCGAATCGATTTTGATCTCGTAGCCTTGATCGCTCAGGAAGGCGATCAGCTTGAGCGCGCGATCAGATCCCTCCTGGAATTCGATTCCGGCGTAAACGTCTTCCGTGTTCTCCCGGAAGATGACAAGATCAAGCAATTCCGGACGCTTCACCGGGGCGGGCACGCCGGGAAAGTAGCGCACCGGTCTAACGCAGGCATAGAGGTTCAGCACCTGGCGAAGAGTGACGTTGAGTGATCGAATCCCACCACCGACCGGTGTTGTCAACGGCCCCTTAATGGCGACTGCGAAATGCTGAATCGCGTCGAGAGTGCCCTTAGGCAGCCACTCACTGAAGCGCTTGTAAGCCTTCTCGCCTGCGAATATCTCGTACCAGACAATCTGGCGCGTTCCGCCGAAAGCCTTTGCAACAGCCGCATCGAAGACGCGCTGCGAGGCCTGCCAGATGTCAGGCCCGGTGCCGTCCCCCTCGATGAACGGTATCACCGGGTTGTCGGGCACCTGCAACGTGCCGTCTTGCATTCTGATTGGCTGACCGTCGGCCGGCGTCGGAACTCCGTTGAACACGGGCATTAAAAGAGGCCTCCTTTGCAAACGAGCGAAGATGTCATCAATGTCTTACCCCCGGTATCACGAGACAGCCTTCTGGCAACTTGGCTAACGGGCGGTCGATGTGGCGATCAACTTTGTCGGAAGTTGCGGCAGTCTACCAACCGGTCTGTGGGTTGTCAAGACGCCCCTCAGTCGCACTGGCAGGGTTCTCACGGTGCTCGTCCTGGTGGTAGTGTAGACGCAGCTGATAACGATTTCTGTCCACATCTCGCGGGCTAATTGTCAGGCATGAGGGCGTTTTGACGAGACACGACGAGGACACGCTGGAAGTGATGGCCAGGGAGGCACTGCGCCTCTTTCGCGAGAAATACGAGCGAGGAACTCCTTCGCCCGAAGACGCCCTCAGCCTTGCTGAAGAGGCGGTTCGCTGGTTTCTCACCTCGGTTCAAAATGGGACCGGCTATCTTCGTGATGCGATCACCCTGATTGCTGAGATGACCGTCAGCGAGGCTCCCGGAATCCAGCGAACGGCAGTCAACGCCTTGTTCCAAGGTCTGATCGAGCCACTTAACGATTCATTTGATCCGGCCGCCGCCGATCATTCAGATCAGATCATGGCGCAGGTCATAGACTCCCAGAGACACCGGGAAGGAATGGCCTCATTCCATAAGCGCCTGCAGCACTTCGGGATACTCTCCGAATCGGATCTGCTCGATCGAAGGTCAAGAGTGGTCAGCCAGGCGGCGCCAGTCGATCCGCTCAGGTTGAGAAAGGTGCTCATTCTCTCGCGTGTCACGATTGGGGCCGATGTCGCCGTGACGAGTGTCATCGCCGCGCATTTGAGAGCATTCTCACCCGGCGCCGAGATCGTCCTTGTCGGCCCGGAAAAACTGAGCGAGTTGTTTGGCGGTGATTCCGGGCTGCGTTTTCGCAAAGTCGGCTATCAGAGGGGTGGCCGACTGACAGAGCGGCTCGATGCGTGGATGCAACTTGTCGACCTCGTCTCAAGCGAAGGTGCAGGGCTCGCTGCCGACGAGTTCCTCGTCGTCGACCCCGATTCGCGAATGACGCAGTTGGGGTTGCTTCCGGTCACCCTGGATGAAGAAAGCTACGCCTTCTTTGATAGCCGCCGCTTTGCCGCCGCGCAGGACAATGCACTCGCTGAGACCGCCGCTCAGTGGGCCGCGACTCGCTGGCCCGGGCGACAGGGCACCTCGATGTCACGTCCATTTGTATCACCGTCGTCCTCAACTGCTGTCGGCTCGGAAGTCATGTCTGCATTTGGAATTGGGGGCGCGAGGACCGTAGTTTTCATGAGCCTCGGCGTCGGAGGCAACGAGAGAAAACGAGTCTCGTCTCTTTTTGAAGAGCTGCTTGTCAGGGCACTCGCGTTCGAGGCGACGCTGATCATCGACAAGGGGGCTAGTGGTGCGGAGCGCGCCCAGGTCGGTCGAATTCTTGAGGGTCTGGCAAACGACGGAAGATCGGTAGTTGAGGCTGGGGAGGGTTTGCACCGAATCCGCGGTGATTCACTCCCAGATATTGTGACGTGGCAGGGAGGGATAGGTTCGTTTACGGGTCTGGTCCGGGCGGCTGACTTCTACGTCGGCTATGACTCCGCAGGCCAACACATCGCCGCTGCACTCGGACGGCCGACTTTGACAGTGTTCGTCAACAGTTCAACACCTCGCTTCGCGCAACGTTGGCGGCCGACTGGATCAACTCACTCGCGCGTTCTGTCTCTGACGCCAGAAGGTGTTGCCCGGGAATCGACCGAGAACCTCGTCAGCAAAGCGCTCGCCCTGTTTCGGGAACTCCAAATGGCGGTCGAACCCACTACTGCAGCCTGACGGTCACTGTTTTGCTTGCGATCCCGCCTGCAGTGACAATGACATCGACCGAACCCTTACCCATCAGAGTCTGGGTTAGAGTGAGATTGATTTGATCGACGCCCACAAAGTTGGGTTGCGCCCCCGCGAACACCGGAGTGATCGTTTCTCCGCCAATGGTGACCGTGGTCGTGGCGCCGACAAGCCGCCATCCGGTCCCAAAGATGATCAGAAAATTGGCACGCGTCGCGGTGCCGACACTACACGGCTGATCTGAGACGACGAACTCCTGAGTGGTTGTGCCACCCACGGTGACATCGACAAGCGCGCCGCACTGGGCGGCCGCCTGACCAGTCCCATCACCAATGACAGTGAAGACACCTGGCGATCCCGAAACGATCTTCACCTTGCCGACAGACTGGACACCATTGTTATTGACGCTGAAGGCCACTTCGTCGCCATTGGCGATGCCCTCAGGAAGGACGAAATTGATCTGACTGGGCGAGACGAACATGAGGCGCGCCGAGAGGTTGGCGATCGTTAGTCGGACTCCATTGATCTCAAATGGCAGTTCCGCGGTTTGGGCGCTGGCTATTGAATTGGAGAGCATTGTTCCAAAGGCCGCCGAGATTGACCCCCGAGCGACCTGCGCTGCGTTAAAGCTCGCTGCATTGGTCAAGGTTACGGCCGAAGCATTCTTGGTCGTGATCGGCAGAAGACGCTCCTGGAATATCTCGGTGACAAATGTCAGGTTGTCTGCGATGAGGAACGCAACGTAGTCGAAGGTGATCAGCTTTCCCGTGTTGTCGGCAAAGGAGAAATTCGCAGCCTGTCGCGGGTCAAAGAGAAAGTCAGCCCGTGGTGTGAATGTCAACTGTCGAAACCTCGGCGCCGTTGGCGTCGAAGCCGCGATATCGTAAAGAAAGAGATCGCGGCTGCCATCGTCGTTATCCGTCTTGACCGAGTGCGTCTCAGTCGGAACCAGATTCATGACGGACCCAAATGTGATGAAGGTGCCTGGCCCATTGATACTCGGCACAAAATTGAAGTCGGTCTTAAGGATATCCGGCGTTGCTTGATCGGTGATCTGTTTGAAAGTTGGCTGGGCACCAGAAATGTCGGCCAGAAAAACCTCTCGCGTCTTGTCTGTATTCTTTCCGGCGAAGTCGCCAGCGGATTCGAAAGCGACAAGTGTCCCGGCTGAATTGAGCGGACGGGTAAAGGCCGTCAGAAGATTCATGACTCCACTGTCCGGAACTGCAGAATTGCCGGTAGTGTTTGTCAACTGTCGAAAGCTGTTTGACGGGTCACCACGACGATAGATGAATATCTCTCCATTGAAGTCCGTGTTGGCGCCCGCGTTCGCGCCGGGGTAGTTGAAGGCTGAGATGAACGCCAAGACCTGTCCGTTACCGCTGAGATGAGGCACTCCGTTGAAGCCCCTAACCTCGAATCCAACGGTCGCGTCGACATCGCGAGAGATCGTTACCTGGGCATAGGTCTTGGTAGCTACGTGATAGAGAAACATCTCTGCGTTGCCGTCCGCCACCTGGTCGCGGTTGGGCCCCTCGAGCGAAGCTGTGAACTGCGCTGTGCCGTTGTCGAGGGCAAGGAAGATGCGGCGGCTCGAGAGGAACGCGACGACACTGCCATCCGAACTGACGTCGGGGGAGTAGTTCGTGAATATCTCCTTGACCACCTCATCGGGCGCATTCAGCGCGGTGTTGGTGATTCTCAGGAAGGTCGGGACCGTGGCGTTGAGTGGCAGAGTCGCGAGGAATATCTCCTGATTCCCGTCATCGTTGCTGGATTCGGTGAGCTTGGCGTTCGAGGTGAAGACGATTTTTGTTCCGTCACCGCTGATCATGGGAGCGGTGTTGGTCACATTCAGGAGGATCTTTGTCGCGTCGGCCGGGTCGGCGATATTCTTGGTATCAGTGATTTGAATGAATGCTCGTGTGCGAAGGTCGAAGACGAATATCTCGTTGTTGAAGTCGGGATTCTTTCCGGTGTAGTCGACTTGAGATTCGAAAACGACTCGGCTGCCGTCGTAGCTGGCACCGCGAACGGTGGTGCCGGATGAGTTGAGAAGGTTGGTGACCTGGGTGATCGCAATCTCATCGGTTTGTGCGAATGCCAAAGAAGAAGGAATGGCGACGAGCGCAAAACAAAGATACAGTATGATTCTATTCACTCAGAAAGACTCCTCAACTGACTGTCAGATTTCAGTCTACGTCCCATCGGTTCACTGAGAGCACGCGACCGACCGCGGATTATATCTTGGCTACGCCTGAGTTGTCGAACCCTCTCCCGGCGGTAGTGGGTCAGTTTCGTCAGAATGTACACTTTTTGAAGAAGAGGCTCACGCAAAGCCGCGAAGTCGCGAAGATGAATGAGGGCGGCCATCCCCCCGGCCTGCCGCGAGTCCATTGAAAAATGAAATCGGGGACGCACTTTCAAATGCATCCCCGAAAAGAGAACGAGATTGACCCTTGTCCTTGCAGCTCTAAGCGGCCTTTGGACTGACGTACTGATCGTACCGGCGCGCCGGCTCCCAATCGCGCATCTCCCCGACCTCTGGTTCAGGAAAGAGTTCCTCAAGGTGAACGATTTCTATCGCCTCAAGGTAAACCCGATCAAGGTTCTCAGGGGGAAAACCGTTTTTGTAACAAGCCGTTACATGGCGACGGACTACCCCCTCAACCTTCTCCCGCTTCTCCTTTGACAATCGATTAATCACCTTCAACGTGTCGTTAGCCAGTTTCATCCCTTCTTCCTCCCTTCTAATCTCTATCTGAATACTGCGTCCAAGCCCTCATATCCCAGCCAACCCCCGAGCCGAAGCCTTGATCCCTGATCCTCCCCCTTCGTACCCGTCGCATTAGTCGATTCTCAGCAACACCGTGCTTGCCGAGTGGGTTGCGCGGTTATTTCGGTACATCTCTTGAACGTTCTTCACGACACATTAGACGCAGTTTTTCCGCTGAAAATTTCGGGCGAAACCATTATTTTCGACTAATTGGGAGAGGAGACCGTCTGGGGGTTAGAGGACGGCGCCGAGGAGGCCGGCATCGAAGAGTCGGCGATCGAGAGTTCGCCGTTTGCGCCTCATGACGGGGGTCAGTATCTGAGTATGGGGAAGGGTATTGAGGTGTTCGCCGATGAAGAACAAGTCGACTTCGCTCTTCATCCATCCCATCGGATCAAATCGTCTGAGATCAACTGGCCGCGAAAAAGCCCTGAGGGTGAGTTCACCCTCAAGATTGTAATAGTGTGGGAAATACGACATGCACAGCTCGCGCACGGTCAAATAGACGGGTTCACGGAAGCGCAACCCGGAGTAATTGGATTTGGCGATGGCGCCCCATCGGTTGTGCTCTTTAAAGACCGCAAGCAAGTGGTCGTCGTCCCGGACAGCAACGAGATCAACGATGAGAGGTCGATGGCCGAGAACCCGCAGCGCAGCAGCAGCGAAATAGGCACCTTCAGCGCAATGCGCGAGACCGTCGCGCAGCACGCGTCGCGGCGAACGACAGGTCTCCCCATCTTTTTCCTTGTTGTACTGAGTCTCCTCATCGAGAAAACGCTGGATGCCATCCGGTCTTCTCAGTCCACGGAGAATTGCGATCTCTTTCCGAGTCAGTCCAAAGCTGCTCATTGCCTCTATCGTCCCTCCAGTATCTCCTTTGCCGCGGCGCTCTCAGATGGAGCCAATTCCTTGATCACCCTCTCGAGCGCATCTCGCTCGGCCCCCGAACCGCGGGTGTCAAAGCCAAAGAGTCCCTTTGAAAGAGAAGCAATTCCAGTGCTAAACGAGAGCACATTGTGCCGAATCGCATCCCGCTCCTCCTTCGGAGCTGCCTCGAGAACCGCCCGAATCGCGAGAAAGCTGGCATCCCAAACCGCTTGGGACGGCGATGCCTCAAGCAGGGCCCCAAGACGCAGGTCAGCCTCGCTCGCTTCGGCTACGCCACTGGCGCGCGCCACCTCGATGATCATCTTGCGCTCCTTGGCGCTCATCTTCCCGTTCGCCCAGGCAACGTGAATGATCGGCATGAGATGGAGCAGCATGATCGTCTCGTGGTTGTAGCCGAGACCCTGGAGTGCCTGAAGTATCTCGTCATTTGTAACTCCAATCTGCTCAGCCAGTTTATGGCGCTCTGCTTCAAGCGCAGTGCGCTCACGCATCTTCGCGATGAGCTCCTTTTCCTTCTTGAGGAAATAACCCTCCTCGAGCGCCCGTTCCCGTTCCTTGAAACCATCTTTGTCAGACATCTCGACCTCACATTGAGAAACACCATTTATTAGATGATACCTGTCCAAATCCCGCATTCCATTGGCGAGAAGTGCAATGTAACCCTTCGCCGGACGCAAAATCAACTGTGCACCCGTTAGAGCCCGTTAGAGAATGAGCGCCGGGCCGCACAATCCGCCAAATTGCGGCACCTGAGGGCCCAATCCTGCCTGGTCCGCAACAACGGGCAGTCTCCCAAACCGGAGAAGAGGCAGAAGAAGACTCACGCGACGGAGGCGAAGAACGCGGAGGAAACGCGACGCTGAAACCCAAAAACAGATCGCCGCTCCCGGGTTTTCGGGCGTCTTTGCGTCCCTCGCGTGAGTCTTCTTCTGGCTCCTCTCCAGTTTGGGACACTGCGCAAAAGGACCTCTGTTTGACAAAGGATGAACGTGCCCCTAAAGTTATTGTTTTCGCGATTGTGCCGGTTGAACCGCAACGGATATGAAGATGACTGGAAACGAAATAAGAAGGAAGTTCCTCGACTACTTTGCGAGCCATGGCCACAAGGTGGTCAAATCCTCGCCGCTCTTGCCCGCACTCGACGCAACGCTGCTCTTTACCAATGCCGGCATGAATCAGTTCAAGGACGTCTTTCTGGGCTCGGAAATCCGTGATTACAAGCGGGCTGTCTCCTCGCAGAAATGCGTCCGGGCGGGAGGCAAACACAACGATCTTGACGAGGTGGGGCGAACTGCGAGGCATCACACATTTTTTGAGATGCTTGGTAACTTTTCCTTTGGAGATTACTTCAAGGAAGATGCAATTCGATTGGCCTGGGACCTTCTAGTCACCCAGTTGAAGATGGACCCCGAGCGTCTCTGGTTTACCGTTTTTGCAGGCGATGATGAGGTTCGGGCTGACGAAGAGGCTGCCCGCCTTTGGGCGCAGGCTGGCGCGCCCCTGGATAGAATCCTGCCCTTTGGTCGCAAGGACAACTTCTGGCAAATGGGTGATACCGGCCCCTGCGGACCGTGTTCCGAGATTCACTACTATCTGGGCGAGAATCCGAACGATCCCGAGTTGAATCGTCGCGAATATGTCAATGGTCCAGGCGACGAGACCGTCGAAATCTGGAACCTTGTATTCATGCAATACGTCCGGCAGGCAACAGGGGAACCTCCTTCGGTAACCTACACCTTGGACCTTCTTCCGGCCCCGTCGGTGGATACCGGAGCCGGCCTCGAACGCGTCACGGCAGTCCTTCAGGGTGTCAAATCGAATTTTGAGACGGACCTCATTCGTCCGATCATTGAGCTGACAGCCCGATTGGCCAGCCGGGCCTACGTCTACGATGACAGCAAGGATAGCGTTTCCTTCCGTGTCATCGCGGATCACGCGCGTGCAACCGCGTTTTTGATTGCTGATGGCGTCTTTCCCGGTAATGACCGTCGCGGTTATGTTCTGCGCAAGATCATGCGAAGGGCGATCTGGCACGGGCAGCGGCTCGGGTTCAAAGACCTCTTCTTCAACCGAGTGACGGACTTCGTGGTCGACTTCATGGGGGATGTCTATCCGGAGCTGCGCGAATCGCGCGAGGTTATCGCACGAGTCGTGTCGATTGAGGAGAAACTCTACAGCTCAACGGTGGGCGCCGGGCTGGCCTTGCTCGACGATGTCATGAAGCGCGCCGCGACAGCGGGAGAGAAGGTGGTCAGCGGTGTCGATGCATTCAAGCTCTACGACACCTATGGGCTCCGTTATGACCTCATCGAATACGTCACGGATCAAAAGGGCTTTGCCGTAGACGGCGTGGGCTTCCAGGCGGAACTCGAGAAGCAGCGCCAGCGCGCGCGTGAGAGCTGGCGGGGCGGAACTGCCAAACAGGTGAGCCCGGTTTACCAGCGGATTGCAGCGCTTGGCCGCTCAGAATTCACTGGTTACGCCGGGACGCGGCTGAACGGCGCGAGAGTCAGGGCACTCGTTCGCGGAGATCAACTGGTCGAGCAACTCTCGGTTGGTGAGGAGGGGGAGGTCGTGCTCGATCGAACGCCCTTCTACGCCGAATCGGGCGGTCAGGTCGGTGACATCGGGATTCTGGAAACTGACAGCGCGCGGCTTCTTGTCAAAGACACTACGTCGCCAGTCTCGGGTGTGATTCTTCACAAGGTACTGGTCGAGCTCGGCACCTTGCGCCCTGGTGAAAGCGTCGACGTGCAGGTCGATGCGGAGAGGCGAGCGCGGACGATGGCCAACCACACCGCGACGCACCTCCTCCACGCTGCGCTGCGTGAGGTCCTCGGCCCGCACGTCAAGCAAGCTGGATCGCTTGTGGCTCCCGACCGGTTGCGCTTCGACTTTACTCACTTTGCGCCGCTCTCAAGCGAAGAGGTCGATCTTATTGAAAGGCTCGCGAACACCGAGATCCTCAGAAACGGGGCCGTCGACAAACGAGAGATGTCGCTTGATGAGGCACTCGAGACCGGGGCGATGGCGCTTTTTGGTGAAAAATACACCGACCGGGTCCGTGTCGTCAGTGTGCCGGGCTTTTCGACTGAGCTTTGTGGCGGGACGCACGTCAACGCGACCGGCGATATCGGGCTCCTCAAGGTCATCTCTGATTCGTCGATCGCGTCGGGCACACGACGGATTGAAGCAGTCACCGGAAAGGGCGCTTTCGAACGATTCCGTCGCAGCGAGCAGTTGCTGGAGAGTGCGGCCGCCAGAATAAACGCAAGTCCGTCTCGGTTGCCTGAGGAGGTGGATCGCTTACAGCTCCTGGTTCGAGATCAACAACGAGAGATCGAGCGGCTGAGGTTGAAGCTGGCTCAGGGAGCGGGCTCATCCGCCGATGAGAGCATCACCGAGATTAATGGACTCAGGATACTAATTCGCAAGTCCGAGAATCTCGGACGCGATGGCCGCCGGCAACTGGCTGACAGTCTCTCACGCCGAATCGCACCTGGGGTCGTCGTCATCGGAGAAAGGGACGAAGCTTCGGCTTCGCTGCTGGTGCTTGTCTCACGCGAGGCGCTCGATCGCGTGCAAGCCGGCAAGGTGATCAAGGAATTGATGACGATCAGCGGGGGACGGGGCGGAGGAAAGCCCGAACTGGCGGAGGGGGGGGCCCTTCCCGAGCGCCTCGATGAAGCACTCGCGGCCGCGCCCAAGATAATCGAACGTCTGCTCAACGCTGCGGCTGGAAGCTGATGCGCATGAATGGTCTCATTTCCTCAAACCTCACCCACCATCCGGGTCGGACCGCCGCCAGCGTCGTCGGCGTCGCGATCGGTGTTGTTCTTGTTGTTCTGACTGTTGGCCTGGTCCGGGGCGCCCTGCGGGAGCGTGGCCAGCGGGATGCCAATATCGGCGTCGAGATCATGGTCAGCGGGCAGGGGCAGGGAATTTCGTTTGCCTCCGCTGATCTTTCGATACCCGTCACTCTGGCGGCCGAGTTGCGACAAATTCCGGGTGTTGCTGTCACCACGCCAGTTGGGCAGAATCTCGAATTCAAAGGAGAGAGCGGCCTCGGCATTCGCCAGATCGATGGGATCGAGTTCGAGACCTTCCTCGCTGCGAGCAAATTGAAGATTGTCGAAGGACAGGCTTTGCCGAAGGACGGCGATGTAGCCATCGTGGACTTCAAGTACATCGCCGAGAAGAAGCTCAAAATCGGAGACAAAATCGATGGGCTTGACCGGCAGTTCACGATCGTCGGCGTCTACGAGCCGGAACTTGGACCGCGTATCAAGGTCCCTCTCTCGACCATGCAGGAGGCTCTTGGGGTAGACGGCAAGTGTTCGATGATTTTCGTAAAGTGCCAGGACGCGAAGGAGCAGGAGCAGGTTGCAAAGAGTATCATCACAAAGTTTCCCGAGATGCGAATTCTCTTTACACAGAATCTGCCTGAGCTCTACGCCACGGGATACACGGGTTTCAACGTCTTTCTCAACATCATCGCTGGTCTGGCGACGATCATCAGTCTGCTTGTCATCCTTCTGACGATGTATACGACGGTCACTGAGCGAACCCGTCAAATTGGGATCCTCAAGTCGCTCGGGGCGTCGAAGGGTTTTGTTGCCGGGGTGTTTGTCCGCGAGGCGCTGCTCATTTCTCTGCTCGGTGTGGTGTCGGGCCTGGTGTTTTCGGTGATCGCCAGACTTGTTCTTGTGAGAACTCTCGGTTGGAGCATTCGCATCGAGATTGGCTATGTGCTTTTTGCCTCGCTCGCCGGGATCGCGAGTGGCGTCATTGGGGCCATCTATCCAGCCCTGCGTGCAGCGAGTCAGGACCCGGTTGAAGCTCTCAGCTATGAATGACGAACAGACCACCCGGGTGAACGCTCGGCCACTGATCGGAATCACGACACGCCTCGACCTCGCCAACGATACGTTCTACCTCCGCCGCTTCTACGCTGAAGCCGTTGCGGCGAGGGGTGGGACACCCGTTTACATCCCGCTCGTCAACCACCGCGAAGCCCTCTGGTCGCTCGCCGACCGTCTGGATGGTGTCCTTCTCTCCGGCAGCAATAGCGATCTGGATCCGGCACTATATCGTGAGGAGCCGCGGCAAGAGCTGGGTCATGTTGTCGACGAGCGCGATGCCACAGACCTGCTCATGCTCGAGTACGCGGAATCGACAGGGTTGCCGGTTCTCGGGATCTGTTTCGGGGTGCAGTCGCTCAACGTTTCGCGCGGTGGCTCGCTCATCCAGGATCTGAAGTCACAAGTGCCGGCCTCTCTTAAACACGAGCAGGACGCTCCATACGGCAGGCCATCGCACGCGATTCAAATCGAGCCTGGGTCGCTCCTCGAACGGCTGGCCGGAGGGCGGGACGCTCGCGTCAACAGCACGCATCACCAGGCAATCAAGGAGGTCGGAGCCAACCTTCGCGTTGTGGCCCGCGCCCTCGATGGCGTCATCGAAGCAGTCGAAGATATAAGGGATGACCGCTTTGTGCTCGGCGTTCAGTGGCATCCAGAGTTCGGCTGGAAAGAGAACAGTCTGTCGATCGCGATCTTCGATTCATTGATCGCGGCGGCAAATCAGGGGAAGG
>JANNRD010000324.1:0-2556 GCA_031401095.1 Acidobacteriota bacterium | reverse complement strand
GAATGGCCGGCCAAAAATTTTCCACGGCATGACGGATGTATTCATCAGTCCAATCCTCGGCGCCAAGATTTCGGTAGGCCAAGACGAACAGACTCGTGCCCACCTGATCCCGGCGAAAAGCTTCTGGAATGCCGTCACGTTGCCTCACAGCCGGACATTTCATCGCGGTGCGGTCGGCGAGGCCGATGAAACCGTCCGGCTGAGTCTCGCGCCCCGCAGCATCAAGATGAGTAGTGAGCTTGGCGACGCCTTGGAATGCGTATCCGCCACTCCGATTGAGCGTGGAATAGAGGATGGTGCGAATGAAAGAACCGGCGAAGGGAGCGTCTTTTCCGATGCCAAAAGCTCCGCCCGCGTCGGGGCGCTTGTTTGAGACTCCCTCGGATCTGACCAAGCCAAACCAACTTCCGCGCCGATCATCATCTCCACCCTCCAAACCCGTTGCCGCCGCTCAGAAATATGACCCTCTGACGCGGTCCCGTAGCCTTGATTCGTAACTCTTTGAGGTAACGCGCGGTCGCTTCCTGCTCCTCAGCGACCTGAACAACTCCCATCCGCGAGAAACGCTCGACGCTGGGCAAGCAGATGTTCTCCTGAACGGAGAGTGGCAGGACAAGACCCTCGGTCTTTCGGTCTTCCGTGAGAAACCCGATCCCCAGGTTGATCGCCTGACGCGGCGAAGCAATCCTCGTCAGACGTCCCTTGACGTAGATTCTCCCAGACTTGGGTTTGTCGAGCCCAAAGATGACGCGCGCAAGTTCCGAGCGGCCAGACCCAAGCAAGCCGGCAATACCCAGGACCTCCCCCTCGTGAAGTGAGAAGTTGATATCGTGGACGGCGTCATCACGAGACAGACCTTCGACTCGAAGGACCTCCTTCCCGCGCGCCGCGGTCACCTTCGGAAACTGCTGGGTCAACTCGCGGTTGACCATCATGCGGATCAGCTCGGGTTTACTGACGTCGCTGATCTCGCGCGTCCCAACCAATTTACCGTCGCGAAGAACTGTCACCCGATCACCTATCTCGAAGAGTTCCTCCATCCGATGAGAGATGTAGATGATCGAGACGCCATCAGACTTCAGCTTGCGAATCCGGGCAAAGAGCTCAGTGATCTCTTTCTCGGTGAGGGCTGAGGTCGGCTCGTCCATGATGAGGATGCCTGCGTCAAGCGAGACGGCCTTCGCGATCTCGACCATCTGCTGTTCGGCAACGCTCAATTCCTTGACCAAACATCGCGGATCGAAATCTACTCCAAGGCTCCGTAGTATCTCACCCGACGCCTCGTACATCTTCTTGTGATCGACAAGACCGAGGAGAGACGATGGCTCGCGGCCGAGAAAGATATTCTCTGCGGCTGAGAGATGAGGAACGAGGTTCAATTCCTGATAGATGATGCTGATGCCAAGCTCGCGGGCATGTTTCGGATTCCTGATCTCGGTTTCGCGTCCGTTGACGAGGATCTCACCCGAGTCCTTCTGATAAGCGCCGCTGAGGATCTTCATGAGCGTCGACTTACCCGCACCATTCTCGCCGAGCAGGATATGGACTTCCCCCTTCGAGACACCGAGGCTCACTCCATCGAGGGCAATAACACCCGGGAAGGTCTTGCGAATCCCTCGCATCTCGAGAGCAAGGCTCTTGTCAGAGGCGGTCAGTTCGATGTGCCCTGCTGCTTCCAAAGGTCTCTCCAGCGCTTCGATGCGGGCGCTACAAACCGATCGTTTCCCGAAGATAACGACGGCTTCGGGTCGCGCTCTCGACCGGTTTCGACTCGGCCCGTGTCGCATCGGTGTCTTGCTCGACGATCGCCCACCCATCAAAGCCGGTAGCAGTCAAAATTGAAATGATCCGGGAAAAGTCGATCGCTCCCTCACCAAGCTCGCAAAAGACATCGCGCCGCACGGCTTCGAGGAAACCCACACCCTCGCGACGAACTTCCTCGAGCACGGGTGACCACACGTCCTTCAAGTGCAGGTGCCGAATCCTCGACTCGTACCTTTGCGTCGCCTCTACCGGATCACCACCGCCGTAGTAATAGTGTCCGGTATCAAGGCAGAGTCCGAGCAGGTCCTCGTCAACACTTTCGCAGAGACGTTCGATCTCACCAGGCGTTTCGATAAACGTCCCGACATGGTGGTGGAATACAGCATCGAGCCCGCGCTCGCGGCAAGCGGCGGAGACTCGCTTCAGAATCTCCGCTGCTCCCGCCCACTGTGACTCGCTCATCCCATCCCGAGCTTCATCGACGCGCCCGGCAACCGCCATCCGATCCTTGTTCATCTCATCCGCAAGTACGATCAGTCGCGCACCACCTGCCGCCAGCAGATCGGCTGTTCGTATCGCCTCAGCAAGGCCCGTCTCGTGACGAGCGGCGTCGGCCAGCGGGATCGGCACAAACGCGGCAACCAACTCAAGCCCGCGCCTCGACAATTCTGTCGTCAGCCGTTCCGGTTCGGTTGGGAAATAATCGTAGGGACCCAGTTCAGTGCCGGAGTAGCCCGCTTGCTGCATCTCGTCCAGCACCGAGCTGAACGACTGCTGCTCGCCCCATCCTTC
>JANNRD010000323.1:0-9148 GCA_031401095.1 Acidobacteriota bacterium | reverse complement strand
GACGACTATCTGACCAAGCCTTTCGCCTTTGCTGAACTACTAGCCCGACTCCGCGCGCTCCAGCGCCGGACACAGAGTGAAGACGCCTCGCGACTACAAATCGGGGATTTGAATTTGAATCTGATCACGCGTCGCGTTTCTCGTGGCGGCGTTGAGGTGCAACTGACAAACAAGGAGTTCGCGCTCCTTGAGTACTTCATGCGCCATCCTGATGAGATTCTCTCACGCGAGAATCTTTCGGAGAAGGTGTGGGCGGAGACCTTCGACACCCTGACCAACGTCATCGACGTCTATATCAATTATCTACGCAACAAGATCGACCGCAATTTCGAGCCAAAACTCATTCAGACTGTTCGTGGTGTTGGTTATACGTTCAAAACGCCAGACACTGAATCACGGCTGATTACTGAGACGAAGGCCTGAGCCTCCTCACAAAAGGTGATGCCCTCGTTACGCGTAAAACTGACGGTTTACTATCTGGCCATCCTCGCGGCCGTACTCCTCTTCTTTGGGATCGCGAGCTACACCATCCTCTCGCGAAGTTTGCTGGCGATCATCGACACCTCTCTGGAATCACAAGCATCCGCCATCGAGCGAAGGATGAATTCCGCCCAGGGCGAGGGAGCGGCAGACGATCACGGCGCGACCAACGACCAGTTGACGATCTCGCCTCATCTTACCCAGATCATCACGGATCGCGGAATCATTGCAGACGAGATGGTCGTCAAGCCCATATATAGCCTGACAGTCAATCTCGAGGAGTTGAATCAGATAGCCTGGGGCAAGACGAGGTGGGACATTCTCTATCTCAAGACAGGTGAACCCTTCCGCGTCGCAACCAGACGGGCCCGTGATGCTGAGGGTGACAGTTACTTCATCAGGCTGGGAGAATCCCTCGAACCACACCGCAAATTGAGAGCTCGAATTCTGCTGGTGCTTTCAATCGCGATTCCTGCGGCGCTTTTGCTTGGCAGTTATGGCGGCCTCCTGCTCGCAAACCAGGCTCTCCGGCCAGTCGATCGGATCACCCGTGCCGCGAAGCGAATCGGCGCTGGCGACCTTTCAGAACGCGTCGCTTTGCCACCAGTCATGGACGAGATTGGCCGGCTCGCGACGACGTTCAATCATATGATTGCGAGGCTCGAGGCAGCCTTTGAAAGACAGCGCCAGTTCACCGCTGATGCTTCACACGAGATGCGCACACCGCTCGCAGTCATGAGAGGCGACATCGAGATAACCCTGCGTCGCGAGCGCTCAGCCGAGGAGTACCAGCGGGTTCTCACTTCGAGCCTGGAAGAGATCATCCGACTTTCGCGTCTGGTCGAGGACCTGCTGACACTCGCCCGAGCAGATGCCGGCCGAACCCAGCTTCACTGCGAAGAAATATCGCTCGATCAACTCTGCCGCCGCATGATCGACTATATTGCACCGTTGGCTGCGCAACGTGAACAAATACTTGATTACGAGGCACCACCTGAAGATGTCGTCATCAGTGGAGACCTGCAACGGCTGAAGCAGCTGCTGCTTAATCTGCTCGACAACGCGATCAAGTTCACCGACGCGCGCGGGACCATTATCCTCGCGCTGGGAACAGAGAAGAACGAGGCCGTCATGACCGTCAGGGATTCAGGAAGGGGAATACCGGTCGAGGATCTTCCATACATCTTCGAGCGCTTCTTTCGGCGCTCGCGAACGACTAGCGACAAGAGCGCGGCTGGCTTCGGTCTTGGCCTCTCGATCGTTAAATGGATCGTTGACTCGCACGGAGGCACGATCGAGGCGACCAGTGAGCCGGGCAAAGGCACCACCTTCTCCGTTCGCTTTCCCCTCGCCGTCCCGGCTAGAAAGGAAATGGCCGTTCAAGCCTGACGACCAGCAATTGTCGGTGGGCTTCATTTGACGCGATACTCACCTTCTCGACAATCCACGCCTGAAGACACGATCTGATTCAGCGGATTCAATCTTCGGCCGGTAATGAGCCTTGCACCTCTCTGGTAGGTGAAATACGACCAGGCCCAATTGAAGAGGACGATGGCACGGTTGCGGAATCCGATGAGAAAGAAGATGTGAACCATGAGCCAGGCCACCCATGCGGGAAATCCGCTCAGTTTTACCCTTCCGATCTCTGCAATCGCCCGAGACCGTCCGATGGTCGCCATGCTTCCCTTGTCAACATAGTGGAAATCTTTGGCCGGGTGGCCTTCGAGCGCTCTTTTGATATTGGCTCCGACACAGTCACCCATCTGCATCGCAACCGGGCTGACGCCTGGGAGCGGGCGTCCGGTTTCATGAGTGAAGCTGGCCATATCACCGATCGCAAAGACATTCGAGTAGCCCGGCAGCGTCAAGTCTCGATTGACCACGACGCGCCCGCCACGATCGAGCGGGACGCCCAGGGTTTTCGTTAGTGAACTAGCTTGAACGCCAGCGCCCCAGATAACGGTTGCTGCGGGGAGAAACTCGGCGCCAAGAAACACGCCATCGGCGCTGATCGCGGTAACCTGGGAATTCGTCCGAACTTTGACTCCAAGTTGGGACAGCTGCCGACCAGCACTCAACGCAAGATCAGCCGCAAAGCTTAAAAGAATCCCCTGACCGCCCTCGAGCAGGACGATTTCGGCCGCGTCTGCATGAATCGAGCGAAAATCACGCGCCAGCACAAACCGCGCCAGCTCGGCGATCGCACCGGCAACCTCGACTCCCGTCGGACCACCGCCAACAACGACAAACGTCAGGAGCACACGCCGGCGCTCGGCATCTGTTTCCCGTTCAGCTGCCTCAAAGGCAAGCAACACCCGGCGCCGAATCTCAACCGCATCCGTCAGATCCTTTAATCCGGGCGCAAACTGAGCCCACTCGTCGTGGCCAAAATAGCTGGTCCGCCCACCTGCTGCGAGAACCAAATAGCCGTAGCTCATGACGCCAACGCTCGTCGTCACCTCGCGTTTCGCAAGATCGACGGCGCTCACTTCAGCCAGCGTCACATTGACGTTCTGTTGATCACGAAGAATGGACCTGATCGGCGCCGCAATATCGGCGGGTGACAGTCCGGCCATCGCAACCTGATAGAGCAGCGGTTGAAACAGATGATGGTTCGTGCGGTCCACGAGCGAGATGCGAACGTGCGCCCGTCGCAACGCGCGAGCCGCCCGTAGCCCGCCAAATCCTCCACCAACAATGACTACTTCAGCGCGCGGCTCAGTTTCCATAGCCCGTCCAGGTTCTCTCCAACCAAGGCCGGCTGGAGGATGATGCGGCAGAATCGCGCGAGCCGGTCACCCAAGAACGCGCAGGACAATCCCAATCTGCTTCGTTGTTGGTTGAGCGAGGATCTCGCGGAGAGCGTCCTCAAGCAATCGCTCACGGACGCTATGGGTCAGGAGCACGATGGTCGCCGCTCCGCTGGCATCAACACCCTTTTGAGTGACGCTGTGCAGGCTCACTCCATGCCTGCCCAGTGCCTGGCCGAGATTGCCGATAACTCCAGGTGTGTCGCTGGTTTCAAGACGGAGATAGTACGAGTTGACCGTCTCATCAATCGGAAGCACTTCGCTCACACGTGAACTCATCGGCGGGTGAAAGTAACGGGCGAAGTCAGGCAGCTTCAACGCACTCGCAAGATTGATGAGATCGCCAACGATGGCGCTTGCGGTCGGCAACTGGCCTGCGCCTGGTCCGGTGAGCATGATCTCACCAACCGCATCGCCGCTAATGAAGATCGCATTATTCACTCCTTCGACACCAGCCAGAGGATGATGCAGGGGAACGAGCATAGGATGCGCCCGGACATCGAGCGAAGCGCCACTCCCCCGCTGTGCCAGGCCAATCATCTTGATCCGATAGCCGAACTCAGCCGCGAGCTTGATGTCGAGATCCGTGATCTGAGATATCCCCTGCCGATAGATGCGATCGACCTCGACCGGCATCTGGAAAGCCAGCGACGAGAGAATGGCGATCTTATAGACGACGTCGCGACCCTCAATGTCATCAGACGGATCGGCCTCGGCATATCCGGCCTGTTGAGCCTCAGCGAGAGCGTCGGCAAAGGGCTGATGGGCCAATTCCATTCTGGTGAGGATGTAGTTTGTTGTGCCATTGAGAATGCCCGCAACCCGTTGGATACGGTTTGCCTGAAGACCGCGTTGAAGCGTCGAGATGAGCGGGATGCCGCCTCCGACAGCAGCCTCAAAAAGGAGCGTCACACGATGGCGCTGCGCAAGGTCGAATATCTCCGGTCCGTGCTTTGCAATCAATTCCTTGTTGGCGGTGACGACGTGTTTGCCGTTGATGATGGCGCGTTTGACGACTTCATAGATTGGGTCGATACCTCCAGCGACCTCGACGATGACCTCGATCTTGGGGTCGTCAGCAAGCTGGAAGGGATCTTCGATGAGTTCGAGAGTGGTCAGATCAAGGTCACGAGCCTTCAGTCTGTCGCGAACGGCGATCGATGAGATGAGGAATTGCGGATTATCCTTGAGGAGGCTGACGACACCCGTCCCAACCGTGCCCAGTCCGAGGATGCCGATTCTTATTCTTTCGGTCATGTCGGGGAGAATCTAACACAGAGTTGCAGACGCACAGAAGAGACTTCCCTTTTTCGTCGGGCGGCGGCCTGGCACCGCACTCCAGAAAGGGGTACCTCAAGCACGAGAAATGAACCACAGAGACACCGAGACACAGAGAAAGCTCAGAGAAGAATAAGATGACATGCAGAGCACCCCCAAGACCTTTCCTATTCTTCTCTGAGCTTTCTCTGTGTCTCGGTGTCTCTGTGGTTCATTTCTCGTGCTTGAGGTCTCGTTGTTGAGGCTCGTGGTTTGACAGGGTTATCAGGCTGCGTTACCGTGAAAAACAATTGGAAGACAACTGTCAGGGGCTGGGCTGGGATATGAGAACTATATTCGAAGATGTTGATGAGCGTAACGACCTTGAGGACGATGGGAAGGAAAAAGGGACGAGAGCAGCCTTCTGGCTTGTCGCGCTCCTGAGCGTCAGCGTCGCCTTCGGAACCTATTACTGGATCGCGCACCGCAAACCGCCAGAGGCGCCTGTTGCTGCCGTCTCATTGAATGATGATAGCCAATTGAATCTCGTCATTAATCAGTTCAGCGGCTATGTCAAAGCGGGCAACTGGGACGAGGCGCAGAAGATGATCTCGGCAGAGGGTCTGAGAAGGCTGGAAGTCGAGAAGAAGACTCTTCGGGAAAGCCTCCTTGGCGATCGCAGTAAGGAGCAAGTGTCCGAGGCCCTGCTGACACCGAGCCGATCGAGGACCCCTTCGACAGCTCGTCTTGATTGTGCATACCTCTTCGCAGACGGCGAAACCAGGATCATTCCGATGACACTCGTCGAGGAAAACGGGCGACTGGCAATCAACAGTTGGTAATTCGGCAAATGCCGCCCGTGGGCATCGAGACTGGCCGGGCGCGTTAGCCAATCATCCGCGATCGTCAGAAGATGTCCCTCGAATACGCGATTGAGTATCCATGCAAGATGAGGCGGCAATATGACGAGCCGGCTCTCCGGGCGTTCGGCAGAACTGGCTCCATCATCTCACGTCTGATTGGAGATTCCGTCGAGGGAACGCGGCCTCCATCGGTGGAAAGTATAGAGTTCACTTCGCGATTCTCACCCGATATTGAAAAGACCGAGGAGATCGCGGAGTTTTGCAGAACTTCGTGTCCAGCCTGTCTCGAGCCAGACGCGCGTGTCCTCTCGACATTGACTGCGCGCGAGCCAATCGGATGCCTTGGCCGCATCAACTATCCAATCGACTCTCGTTTCGAACACTTTGTCGCAGACCGTCTGCAGTTGCTCTACGACACTACGGCGCCGGCCGCCTGGCCGCGCCTTCTACACGTTTTGGCGGATCCGGAATCGCCCTTCGACGGTGAAGTGACCAAGGAACTGCGCCGAGTGACAACCGATGATGGCCTGCGCTTCTTTGAGTTGCGGCTTCCGATCGACCTTGCACGACACGCTGTCAGGCTGAACACCGATTGCGTCTTCGACCTCCTCTCCGGCTTTGGAGCGACGGATGGGGGCAAGTCGGGGTACCAACGGGAACTGCCCGTACTCGCCCTCGCAGACTACGGCGAGTTCCTCGGGGCGTTGCTCGAGCGAAACCTTGACGCCGACGAACTAAATAGAATCAGGTCGCCAAGCGCAAGTTTCCGCCAGTATGTCAGGTTTCTGCAGGCCGTTCGACGAGCGGAGACCCTCAAGGTGAGGCTGCTCCTGGACTAGCAAGATGTCGCGATGATCTTGAAACTCAATCGGTCTATCGAGATGGCTGACGGGGAATGCGCCCGGCGCGCTCGCCGATAAACTTGGCGGCTTTTCGGCCCGCGTCCCGCCCCATCAATTCGACCTGTCTTTGGTCATAATCGTGAGCGCCCGGAGGATTCGGGGATCGCGAATCGAGGCGCGCGGGATAGCCCGCTCCGCTGTTGATGACCTTACCAGTTTTCGGCTCATAGAGCGTGTAGCGAAGCTCGAAGCTGTAGCGACCGCTTGAAGATGACGTCATTGTGTCCACTCGAAGTTCGAGCAGAACGACATAGATCTCACTTTCCTTGGCCTTCTTCGTCGCATCGGAACGATTCTGATCTCTCGCTTCCGAAATGTCTGGGAGGTTGGCATCGCGAAGCTCAACGATGCAAGCCTGCCGGGCGATATCGGTATAGAAGTTTGGGATTCCGATATCTGTCAGGTCGGAAGCGACGAGGACTCCGGGGCGGGTGTCCTTTGGCTTTGGAGCTTCGACTTCCGGTTCTGGAGTGACGCGCGTCTCAGGTTGGTTGACGCCCTGAACAGGCGGTTGAGCTTCGGGCCGCTTTTGCTTGCGCCCCGACTGTCCGAGGCCGGGCGAACCTGGCAGCGAGAGAGACAAAGCCGCTAAGAGGAGTAGGGCTATCCGAGTCGCGGATTTTCTCTGGCTCCTGCGCGTCATAGCAAAGCTCCGACGTTGAAAACAGGTTTCTATTCAGCCAAGCAAGGCCTTGATTTTAGCACCAATCTCGGCCGGACTCTCGACGACGTGAATGCCGGCTTCAGCCATTGCCTGCATCTTTTCAGCCGCCGTTCCCTTCCCTCCGGCGATGATCGCGCCGGCGTGACCCATTCTTCGGCCGGGCGGTGCCGTTTGACCGGCGATGAACCCGACGACTGGCTTCTTCATCTCCTGTTTGACATAGGTGGCGGCTTCTTCTTCAGCAGAGCCACCAATCTCACCGATCATGACGACGGCGTCGGTATCTGGGTCAGCGTTAAAAAGGGCAAGTGCATCGCGCTGATCAGTGCCGATGATGGGATCGCCACCGATACCGATGCAGGTGGATTGACCGATGCCGAGCGCGGTCAGCTGACCGACGGCCTCGTAGGTGAGGGTTCCACTGCGCGAGACGACTCCGACGCGACCCTCGAGGTGGATCCGACCAGGCATGATACCGACCTTGCATTTTCCTGGAGAGATGACACCCGGGCAATTCGGACCGATGAGCCGGGCGCCACGGGCACGGACGTAATGAAAGGCCTTGACCATATCGAGGGTAGGGATGCCCTCGGTGATACAAACGATGAGCTGGATACCGGCGTCGGCAGCTTCCATGATTGCGTCCGCGGCAAAGGGGGGCGGCACATAGATGACGGTGGCATTGGCGCCAGCCTGACGAACAGCGTCATCGACGGTATTAAAGACGGGGATCCCTTCGTGTGAGGTGTTCCCTTTTCCTGGGGTCACACCGGCGACAACATTAGTGCCATATTCGCGCATCTGGAGCGCGTGAAAAGTGCCTTCCTTTCCGGTCAAGCCCTGCACGGCAAGCCGGGTGTCGCGATCAACGAGAACGCTCAAGATATTCTCCTCCAGGTACGGTGGAATTCAACCAACGAAGAATAGCACAGCGGTGAGAAGACGTACCAGACAGGAGCGGGAAGCGAGAAGGGACCACCAGGACAACACCGACGGAACGGTGAGATTGTTTGCGTCCCTGCTGGTTGTCTGATTGTTGTGCTCCCCGCTGTTCCTCTGATCCTTCCGTCCCATTCCTTTCAAAGCTTGTCAGTAAGCACTTACTGACGCACTTGCGCGCAACGCACAACCGTGTTATGTAAGTGCGTGCTTACTTACGATTCACGGTGCACTCGGGTGACCGACATTTAGAGAAGAGGAAGGGATGAAGGGGGAGGTGGCCGCTGCCTTTTCTGACGAGATGACGATGGGACTGAAGAAAATAGAGGATAAGCATTCACCTCGCATGGCGGCCGAGGCTCGACGCCGCCAAATCGTCGACGTCGCCATCAGCCTCTTCTCGCAGAAGGGCTTTCGCGGAACGACAACCAAGGAAATTGCCCTCGCCGCCGGAGTCAACGAGGCCATCATCTTCCGACACTTCGCCACCAAAAAAGACCTCTATTCCGCCATTCTTGATCAGAAAGCCTGCTCAGACAGCGTCCAGGACCTCGAGGCGACAGTCGAAGAATGCATGCGCCGCAAGGACGATCGGGCCGTCTTCGAAGCGATCGCCGTCCATATTCTCGAAAGCCACGAACGCGATGACTCCTTCATGCGTCTCTTTCTCTATAGCGCACTCGAGAAACACGAACTCGCCGACATGTTCTATCGCAATCAGATCACCAATCGGTATCGCCGCCTCGCCAGTTACATCGAACAAAGAGTAAAAGACCGCGCCTACCGACGCGTCGACCCGATGACCGCCGCTCACGCCTTTATCGGCATGGTCGTCTACCTTGCACAACTCAACAAGTTCTATGGCCGCGAACTACTCAATATTTCCAATCAAGAGGCTGCCGAGCGCTTTACCGACATCTTCTTCGGCGGAATGCTTGCGCCGGCTGCCGCAAAGCGCCAGCCACGCTCGAAGCGGAAATAGTCACGAAGGCTGGTCATCATCAACCTCAATCCTTTGCATGCCGCGGGATCTTTCTTATGAGTCAACGCACATCATTGCTGGAGCCTGAAACCGGGAAGGAGAACGCAGTGTCGCGAGAAATAGCTGAGCCCAGAAAGCCCGGGCGCGCGCGCCTGATCCTCTTTCTTATCCTCGGAATCGTCGCCATTGGAATCGTGCTGGCATTTGTGCGAGCCCGTCGCAGCGTCGCTCAGCCTTCCGCAACCGCTGCC
>JANNRD010000322.1:0-11614 GCA_031401095.1 Acidobacteriota bacterium | reverse complement strand
TGTGTGTGCCAGTCAATCCGGCCACGTCCCGAAGCAGATGCACGAGGAGTAGCCGGGGTTCGACGTCGGAACTGAAGGGTTTGCCGTTAATAGTCAGCGCGATTTGCACGCGATTCCTCCTTCTCTGAAAGACAGTGGCCCTGATCGCCCTGTCGGATCCGAACCGATGTAGTGGCCAACTCGCTGTTGAAGAGAACCTGAGTGAGCGACGTCCGCAGGACGGCGATATCCTACACGACCGTCGCAGAGTAAATCAATTGCGGAGCAGATCGAGCGCAATCCTCATGAGCAGGGCACGTCAGGAAGGCGAGCCGGGGATCGGCGCTCCCAGGCCTCCGCTGACACGAGAGCATCCCTTTCCGGGAACGCTGTGCCCGAAGCTCGGTATTGCCCCGGCTCCCCGTGAGAGCCTCATCGTCGGTCGCCGTCAGTACGAGAGCGGCCACGAGAAACAACGGGGCAGCCATGCGAGCTGCCCCGTTCGTGATGCAAATTCCGTTCGCCTTGATTCCACCGTTATGGTTGAGGATCGGTCTTGGGTGGCGGCTGCGTGGGCGAGTCGCCCTTCTTTCGCAGGGTCGGGCGATCAGCGGCCGGCTCTGTCTTGCCATCCGTTGAGGTCGGAGTGCCAGTCGCGTTTGGATCTGTCCCACCGGGAGCGGGCGGTTGGCGTTTCTTGAGACTAGGCCGTTGCGCGTCGCGATCGGCCACTGTCCCGCCCCGGCTCGCGGTCGTCGCTCGCGCGTTCGTTTGCGCAATCAGCCGGTTCTTCACCGTATTGAATTCTGATGTATTGATCGTGTATTCACTGCGATCCGGGAAGCGTGCGATCAACGAATTGACGCGTCCAATCCGGTCTCCGACAACCGGGTGAGTGCTGAATATCTTCGAAATTGTTCCTGGCTTCTTCTTCTCTTTAGCCTGCAGCTTCTCAAAGAAGGTGACGAGCGCATGCGGATCGTAGCCGGCAGCCCAGAGGTACTGAGCGGCGAAGATGTCGGCCTCTTCTTCGGCGGCACGACTGAACTTAAGAAACCCGAGCGGGATTGCGAGAGCAGCGGCCTGCTGGATCGCGAAGCCACCCCAGCCTCCCAGAAAAATCAGTGGCAGCGTGCCCCAGTTGACGATCTGTCCCTTTGATGCCTGTTCCACCCCATGCCTCGCCGCGACATGGGCGATCTCGTGCGCCATCGGCCCGGCGAGTTCCGCCTCATTGTCTGCGGTCAGGACGAGGCCCTTGTTGACGTAGAAGAATCCCCCGGGGAGCGCGAAAGCGTTGACCTCATCGCTGTCGATGACCTTGATCGTAAACGGTACCTTCGCATCGGAGTGAAGGACGAGGTTCTGTCCGACGCGATTGATATATTCAGCAATCAACGGATCATCAATCAGCTTGGCTGAGCGATCAATCTCCTGCGCAAACTGCCGTCCGATTGCGACTTCCTTGTCAAACGAATAGAAGTTGATCTGATGCTTGTTGATATTTCGCTTGCCAATCAACTCGGGGTTCTCGTTATCAGCGAGCGGTTCCTTCTTCAATGTCTGAGCGGCAACCGTTGCGGCAAGTACTAAACAACAACTGAACGTGCAGATCAGGCTGCGGTGGGCAACTGATAGGTGCATTGAGCCTGCCTCCTTGCTATTACGCTAGCTTACCCTCCAACAAGCCCACGTGCGCACGCGAAACTAAAGGCTGATTGCAGCGCATCCAAAACTCACTGCAGATGTGCAGGAGCGATAGACACTCGATGAGGGTTGCTAACGGCCAACATTATATCCAAAACAGCCTAAACAGCATTGGAATTAGTAATTAAAGTTTCCTTACGAGTGGCATCACCGGGTCGCACTTCCGCCGCCACAAGCCCTCTTTCTCCCAGCATACCTGGCTCAGCCGCTGGTCAACCAAGCCCAAAAAAGCACAACCCGCGCCACTTGGCGCGGGTCGCTAACTCAATGTCCCAAGGAACCGATACTAGAAGTCCGGCTTCTTCTTCTCGTCTTTCTTCTTCGGTTCTTCCTTCGGCCTGCGCTCGTTGCCTTGATCCTTGCCACCTTGCTTTGGCTTGTCTTTCTCCTTGATAACTTCAGGCTCTTTTCGCGGCTGCTGCCCTGTCTCCCCAAATCCCTGGCCGGGTACGGCCGCCCAAATGGATATGAAAAGTACCAGGATCGCCAGTTTCCGAATGCCCGTCATGATAAGGCTCCCTCCACCCAGCCCACCCCGGGGACGGTGGTGGTGCTGTTCGTCTCCGGCACATACCACTGCAAGCATTATGCCAACGAGGGGGGGATTGAACAAGCCGCAAACTATTGAAGCAACGGCCCCAAATACACAGCTTGCACCAATTTCGGGGTCGGCAGCCGTGAGCCGGATACCGGATTCGGTCATGTGGTAGACGATTTGGGATGCCAGACGGCTCGTCCTCTAGCTCACTCAACTCGCAGCGGGTTCTTCGTCAGGCGAGTCAAAAGGCCACTTTCCGGAGCGCCACGACCAGCCCAGGAATGCGAGGAGACCGAGAAGAAGGGTCCCGAGGCCAAAGAGAATGATCGCTGGATCCGTTGTCCCAAAAATGTAAATCCAGCCGATCAACGCCACCAGATTTGGAATCGGGTAGAGCCAAATCCGGTATGGGCTTCGTACCTCCGGCGCACGCCTTCTGAGTAATGAAACGGCGAATATCTGGCCGATGAACTGAATCAGAATCCTGGTCGTGATCAACGCATCGATCACCAACCCAAGCGAGAAGAGACTGCCGATGATCGAGATGACGCCAATCAACACGAGCGAGACTGCGGGAAACTTGCCGGTTGAATGCAGGCGGCTGAAGATGCTGAAGAAGTATCCGTCGCGCGCCGCCGCGTACGGGATCCGTGAATATCCAAGCAACAGCGCAAACACCGAACCAAACGCCGTCCACAGAACCATGGCGGTAAACAGGGAAGCGATGCCATTCCCATAGATCTTTTGCATGAAGATCGAAACGATAAAGTCCGCGTGGGGACTCGTCTCGGCCGGTACAAACTCGCGCCAGGGGACCACTCCTATGATCGAGAAGTTGATCGCCACATAGATTATCGCCACCGCAATAACACTGATAACAATCGATCGGGGAATGACGCGACCCGGCTCCTTGACCTCATCGCCGATATAGCAGACATCGTAGTACCCAAGGTAGTCATAGACACCGATCCGGGAGGCCGCGCCAAGACCAAAGAGAAATCCAATCGAGAAATTGAACGCACCATCCGGAAAGTCAAAGGCGAGCTTCGGATCGAAATAGAGAACGCCGGTGACGATCACGGCCAACGTCGTGATCAATGTCCCAACCCAGAGGCTGACGGTGATCCTGCCGATGTGTTTGATCTGGCGATAGAGCAGCAGAATATTGAGAACGCCAACCGTTGCTGCCACCCCCCTCGTCTCCCAGGCCGACATTCCCGGCCAAAGATATCCAAGATACTTTGCAAAACCGATATAACCCGAAGCGATCTCAAGCGGCCCGCTGAGGATGAACTGCCAGATAAAAAGAAAGGCCATCATCCTGCCAAACTTCTCGCGTCCATATCCCTCTCGAAGGTAGACATAGGACCCGCCTGAACCGGGCATCGAGGCTCCGAGCTCGCTCCAGATCATCCCGTCCGGGATGACAATCAGCAATGCCACAAGCCAGCCGAGCATTGCCTGCGGGCCGCCCATCGCCGACATAAGCAACGGAATGGTGATGAAGGGGCCGATCCCAATCATGTTCGACATGTTGAGAGCAGTCGCCTGCAACGTACCGAAGTGTCTGATCAGGTGGGGCTCGTTATCGTTTGACATGGCGATGCTCTATTCTCGGCCGGCTGCCTCGCGCAGGCATCAGTCGAGATATGAAAGAAAATCACTGATGATTCGTTCGGTGATTCCCCAGATCGGCCCTCTTTCAGAAGGATACGCGGGCCACTGATAGACAGTCTCTCCAAACGAGAGTGTCTTGGTGACGGATCGGCCTGTCTGCTTGAGAGCGACGATGGAAGTCCAGAACGCGGCACCAACTTCGCAACTCAGGCGCAGCTCGAATGCCCGGGGCGCGATCACCACGAATGGGGTCACGCGGATCGGAGGCAAGCTCGGACTACTCGGAGAAATCGCGCGCAGCTGGCCAACGAAATGGTTGGCAATCGAAAGCTCGATCCCTACTTCCTCTTCGACCTCACGCGCGGCTGTGGCGATCAAGCTCTCGTCTTTCACCTCGACTCGACCGCCGGGCAGCGCAAGGTGACCTGACCAGTGGTCTCTTGGATTCTCGGCGCGCTGGATAACGAGCAATTCGGGCACACCCGCCGTCTCCCGCAGGATCAACGCGACGGCAGCCTGGGGAATGGATTCAGCGGCAATCCTAACTTGCTGCGGGCGAGGAAGACGGCTCCTGAGTTGTTCAAGAGTCTCAGCGAAGTCGATCATCAAGGGCTTTGTCTTTCACAATCCGGCATTACCTGAAGCGTCGCGCTGTCGATGAAGAATGCGGAGAATAACCATCCTGCGCAGCTTAGTCAATTTCCGCGCGGAGCGGATGCCCGGTCGACTGACGAAGGTTATGCCTCCCGCGGGGAGCGGTGATGGAGGAACGGTTACTCGCGCGAATGCGGCGCCCCAGTCAAAACCCAGCTCCCTTGCGGCATTGACCATCGGTCAACTCTTGGGCACTATTCCCGCCTTGACCGCATTGGAGCTGCTGCATATGAAACCAATCACCGTAGTCCTCCCCGTGACCGATGAGACCAACCCTCAGGACGTCGCTAAACTCGCCCAGAATGTTGTCGTCGAAGAGTTGGTCCAACTTGTCAGCAACAAGAAGGACTGCACAAACGCTGACGGATTGTCGATTGAGGCTGGCGCGTTGTTCTCGGGTAGACTGATCGAACGGCTGGTAGAAGTCTGCACGACGGAGTACTTGCTTGTCATCCTGCCATCGGAGCATCTCGCGTGGGGTGAACGCGCCCTCGAGCGACTTGTGGAGGTCGCTCGAGACTCCGGAGCCGGATTGGTTTATTCAGACTATCGCGAACAGGAGGGCACTGAGCTCAAGGACCACCCGCTTTCTGACTACCAGCCGGGGAGCATTCGTGACAATTTCGATTTTGGCGGAGCGGTTCTCATCTCCAGGGCCGGCGCAAATCGCGCGCTGAATGAGCCGGGACGGAACTCTGGAGAGTTGAAGTGGGGAGGGCTCTACGATCTTCGATTGCGACTCTCCCGGATCGCGCCGATAGTTCATCTTCCAGAACCCCTCTATGCCAGGCTGCAGGCCGATACGAGAGACACCGGTGAGCGGGTCTTTGACTACGTCGATCCCTCCAAACGCGATTATCAGATTGAGATGGAGGCGATCGCGACGGATCACTTGAGGCGGATCGACGCCCTTCTCGTCTCAGAATTTCACCAGGCTCCGATCCCGGATCGCCAGTCGTTTCCTGTCGCCGCGAGCGTCATTATCCCCGTACGCAACCGCGTCAAGACCATCACCCAGGCGGTCAAGAGCGGGCTTTCGCAGAAGACGGACTTTGATTTTAATGTGGTAGTTGTTGACAATCACTCGACCGACGGAACCAGCGAGGAACTCGCGAGACTGGCGCTACTCGACAAACGTGTCGTCCATTTGACCCCGCAACGGCTGGACCTCGGCATTGGCGGATGTTGGAATCACGCGATCTATTCCCGCCACTGCGGAAGTTATGCAATCCAGCTTGACTCGGACGATCTCTATTCGAGTACGGATACTCTCGCGCGGGTGATCGGCGCATTCCGAAGCGGTTCGTACGCAATGGTCATCGGCGCGTACAAAACAATTGACTTCGATCTCAATGAGCTCCCGCCAGGACTGGTCGATCATCGGGAATGGACCAGTCACAATGGAAGAAACAACGCGCTGAGAATCAACGGGCTTGGCGCACCACGCGCATTCAACGTCGGTGTCCTGCGGCAGTTCGGATTTCCAAATGTGAGCTATGGAGAAGACTACGCGGTGGCTCTGCGTCTCAGTCGGGATTACGAGATCGGTCGCATATATGAACCGCTCTACATGGCTCGGCGGTGGGGGGGGAATTCAGATAGTGCGCTGCCGCTGACGACCATGAAGAGATACGACCACTACAAGGACTGGATTCGGACAAACGAAATCAGGGCGCGACAATCTCTCAATGGCAGATCGCAAACCGGCCTCTGAGACGTGCGAGCAGAGATGATGCACTGGGAGCAGCGATTGATCGATCCGGCGGATCTGGGGTTCGCTGGCGGTAGCTTAAGTGAAGGCGGGTTAGGCAAGGCAGTCAGTCGGCTGATTGCCGATCAGGCCGGCTCGTGGCCCGGGCTCGGTGACGGAATCCTTGCGTGGCGAGCGGTAGAGACGCGTCCCCTGGTAGTGGAAGGTGTTGAGATACTCCTCCAGTACAACCCGCGGAGGATATTGAGCACCAGCGCGCGTGTCGATGAGTCCTCCATCCGTGAGCGCGCCTGCTTTCTTTGTTCGGCGAACATGCCGGTCGAAGAGCGGGGTCTCGCTTTTGGAGATGGCTTCGCAGTCGTCTGCAATCCATTCCCGGTCCTCGAGAATCACCTCGTCATTGTTTCGAAAGACCATGTTCCTCAAAGGTTGACGGGACACATCGGCACCTTGCTCGACCTCGCCAGATCGCTCGGGCCGGATTACGTCTCACTCTACAACGGCCCGGCGTGTGGGGCCTCGGCTCCTGACCATCTCCACTTTCAGGCAGGGAGTGGTAAAGCGCTCGCGATCCTGAAGGAGGCATCGCGGTTGTCGCTTTCAATCAAAACGACGAAAACACCGACAGCGCTCGCGACCATGCGATCATATGGAGCTGGTTTCATCGTCCTCCGTGGTGCGGTTCAGGCAGCGCTGGAGGGAAGAATAGCGAAGATTATGTTGGCCATTGCCGAGGTCTCCCTCTCAAATGATGACGAGCCAATGGTCAACCTCATTGTCCGACACGATACTCAGGGCTGGGAAACCATCCTTATTCCGCGCGCGCAACACCGCCCTGCCGCGTACTTTGCCGAGGGTGATCGCAAAGTCATGGTCAGTCCGGCTGCGATCGATCTCGGCGGGCTGCTGGTCGTCCCCCGTGAGAGCGACTTTCTCGAGCTCGATGCGCCGGCCGTTGCGGCAATCTACGCCGAGACAACATTCAACGTTGAGAAGATGGACTCGCTGGTGCAAATGATCACGAGCCCGGGGGAGTTGGGGGAACTGCAATCGTGAACGCGCTGAAGATTGAGCCTTCCATCGCTGTCGGTGTCCTGACCGGGGTTGATCGAATTGAGGTCGCGCTTGATGGGCCGTATCGCTTGCCTCATGGGTCTGTGTTGGAGGGCGGGGTCTATCGCGCAATCGTGGCCGATCGCGGCGTCCTGATGGTGCCCGCTGACGGCACCGAGCGCTTCGAGGCGGAGGCTATTGACTTGATTCCTGTCGACCCGATAAGTTCATCGTTTCTTGTGTCATCCGTCAGGATCGGAATCGGGTTCCATTGGGAGAGAGCTGAAGACCAGAGGTTTAGGGGCGTACTCAGGCTAATTCGTCATTCGAACGAGTTGACCCTGATCAATGTCGTCGGCGTCGAGGACTATCTGGCGAGTGTCATCTCTTCGGAGATGAATGCGACCTCGAATGCTGAGCTGCTCAAGGCCCACGCAATCACATCGCGTAGCTGGCTGCTTGCCCAGCTCAAGCCCTGGAGGATTGATTGGGAAGAGGACCGCAATGAGACGGGTCCACCGAACAAGGGAGAACTGATTCGCTGGTATGACCGGGAGAACCACGCGGACTTTGACGTCTGCGCCGACGATCACTGCCAACGGTATCAGGGCATCACCAGGGCGACGACGGCCTCGGTGCGCAAAGCCGTCGAGGATACCTGCGGGCAGGTTCTCACCTCGGACGGTGAGATTTGTGACGCGAGGTTTTCCAAGTCTTGTGGTGGAATGACCGAAGACTACCGCGCCGCATGGCAGGAGAGAGAGATACCCTACCTCTCGGCGCGCGTTTGTGGGGAGGGTTGGCCTCGTGGCTTCAGCTCACCGCTCTCAATTGAGGAGAACGCTCGCGCGTGGATCTCAGGTCAACCTCCCGCGTTCTGCAATACCAATGATGCGGAGATGCTGGAACGGGTCCTTCCGGATTTCGACCAGGAGACGGTCGATTTTTACCGATGGCAGAGGCGAATTGGCCAGGAAGAGGTACAGTCGCTGCTTGGGCAGAAGCTTGGGGTCAATCTCGGCCCGATTGTCTCCTTCGCTGCTCTTGAGAGAGGTCGATCAGGGCGAATCATTCGCCTCCAGATTACGGGATTGGGAGAGAGTCTCGTGGTTGGCAAAGAGCTCGAGATTCGACGGGCGCTCTCGACGTCTCATCTTTACAGCTCAGCGTTTGTGGTGGACGCGGGCCCGACAATCAAAGACGTGCCCGAGTGGTTCTTGTTGAGGGGGGCGGGATGGGGACACGGCGTTGGACTCTGTCAAATTGGAGCAGCAGCAATGGCCGAGCATGGGATCGACTCCGCGAGAATTCTGCTGCATTACTTCCTGAATGCCGAGATCAAGGAGCTATATTCCCACTGACAGACGGTTCTCGATGAGGCTAATTCTGGTGTCACTCGGCTTCGGGTCAGACCGCGAAGAGGGGTGAGTCGGAGAGAGTGGTGGTAGGATGGGACTTCAGATGTGGTACGAATACGGTTTGCCAGAGCGATGCCGCATGTTGGCGGATGAAGGGTTCGTTCGCGACGAGAGTCGCGTCTGGCGCCATTCCGATGGCCGCGCGATCGGCGAGGGGGTGATGAACGCGCTGATCGATCCGGCATTCTTCAGATTCCTGTCAATCGATCCACCGACCCGACCATCGCAGAAGCGGAAGCAGAAGCAGAAGGGTGACGTGACGGGGACCAGGAGACGTCGCAAACCCGCAAAGGGTTCCCAGAGACCGCCACAGACTGCCAAAGAGCCAAGAGACCCAGTGGAGCCAGTCTAGATTGAATCGCGTGGAGTGACTCTCGGATGAGGAAAGTTGCCTTTAGCATTTTGGTAGCCGTCCTGCCGACGCTCGTCGGATTCCCGAATCTGGCGCAGTCATCTCGCCTGGGTTCGAAGAAGAGTGGTGTCACGGGACACGAGTTCACCTTTGCACGGCTTGAGTATAACTCTTTCAGACGGGGCCGCGGTCAATCGTGGATGGTCGACTGGCCGAAGGCAGATGAACAGTTCATTGTCGGTCTTCGGGGATGGGTGCAGAGCCTTCTCGCGGTCTCGGATGCACCGGCTACGGTCGCGATCGATGATCCGAAGCTATTTACGTATCCGTTCATTTACATCGTCGAGCCTGGGGGGATGAGCCTCTCAGATGAGGATGCGAGCAACCTCCGTGAATACCTCTCACGGGGCGGGTTTCTCATGCTCGATGACTTCTGGGGGGAGTGGCAGTGGGAGAATGTGCAGGTGCAGATGCACAAGATTCTCCCTCAATTCCCGATTCGGCGGCTATCGCTCGATCACCCGGTTTTCCACTGTTACTTCGATATCCGGGACGTTGTCCAGGTTCCCAACTACCATAACTGGATTTACAACGGGCAGACCTCCGAGCAGGGAGCCGTGATCCCGTCCTACGAGGCAATCGAGGATGAAAACGGCCGCATTCTGGTATTTATTGCCCGGAATTCTGACAACGGCGATGCCTGGGAGTGGATCGATCAACCCGACTATCCACTGCGATACGGTCTTGCAGCTTACCGGCTCGGGATGAATCTGATCATCTACTCGATGACGCATTGACTAAAGACAGAAGGTCGACGGGCTGCGACATCCCCGGCCTTGATCGCGAGGCTCGGCGCACAGTGATGCCGCGTCAGGAGGCCGGGTCAACGGCGAAGACCGCGCCGGATGAGACGGCCAATGCTCTCGATGGTCGTCCCCCGCAACATTGAGCGGAGTACTTTGCCGATTCGACTGCGCTCATCAAACGAGCCTGGTGGTGAAGTCTTTTCTCCTGCCCCCTCCTTTGGTCGATTCCAAAAAATCAGATCCTGTCCGTGTGTGCCACGAGTATCGGCCGCCTTTGCGAAACCGCCATGGTAATCGAACTCCGGAAACACTCTGATCGAAACGGGTTTCCCTTTGCGACAAACCAGGGTCGGGCGGTCCCTCGGCTGGCCCGGCTGCCGTGGGGTTTGGACCTCGGTGATGGTCGTGAAACCCAACTTGCTCAGATAGTCAATCAGTGCGGGTTTCGTCATCGAAAAAGAGAGGCTGTTGTTCAATGATGAGTGGCTGGATTTCTCTATATCTTCGAGAGGTACGCCAACTTCAAATTCGCGCCAGGTTATACCCGGAAAGCGGGTGCCGTCGCGTTCGAGAAAGTCATCCTCATAGACTGAAACAAATGAATCTACGATCAATAGATCCGAGCAACACTCGGTCACGTGCTTCAGGAAATCCAGGTACCTATCCTTGGCGATGTGATAGAGGATTCCCATACAGAGAATGACCTCGAATTGTCCGTACTTCTGTTGGGAGATGTTATTAACGTCGTCCTGGTGAAAATGCACTGTGTTGGCTCCCAGCGCCCGAGCAGCAAATTTACCACGCTCGATATTCGCTTCACGGCCCTCGATCGAGACGACCTCCAGACCTTCCAGCGCAAATTCAATGGCGAACATCGATTTCAGGCTGGCGATATCCAGCAACCGCACGCCTGGGCGCAGCAGCCCAAGGTCTGAGACGATCTGCTTGACGCGGTTGAGCTTGAAATGGTCGTAGTTGGCCTTCTCGTCGATTGTATAGACACCATCGGCAAGCCTCATGTTTTGGGCAACAAAGGGGCCATATTGTTCGACAATTGCTCGAAGACCATCGATCACATCTTGCTTAGTCACCTTGTCAACCTCCCGATCCTGGATAGCTAGGGCACGAACTTGTAGCCAATGCGGTGGACCGTAATGATGAAGCGCGGGTCGCCGGGGGTGTCTTCGATCTTGTGTCTCAGCTTGGCGATGTGCATATCGACGGTTCTGGTCAACGGAAAGCTGCCATAGCCCCAAACGGCGTCGAGAAGTTGATCCCGCGAGACGACTTCACCGCGGTGCTCAATAAAATACTTGAGAATGTTGAACTCGCGCGGAGAGGCCTCAATTGGTACTCCACGTCGAGTGATCTCAAACTTCTTGAAGTTGACGGCGATCTCTCCAAACTGGAAGGCGTCACATGTCGTCGGCTGACGGTTGGTGCGCCGCAAGAGGGCTTCGACGCGAGCCATGAGCTCCATGAAACTGAATGGCTTTGTGACATAGTCATCGGCGCCGATCTTCAGTCCGATGATCTTGTCGATCTCCTGTCCCCGCGCGGTGAGCATGATGATCGGAGTCGAATTGCCGGTGTTTCGCAGCTGTTTGCAGACATCAAACCCGCTCACCTTTGGCAGCATGACGTCGAGGATAATGACATCCACCTCGCCTTCCGAAGCAATCTTCAGACCAGCGGAGCCGTCGCGCGCAACCTTCACGTGATAGCCCTCATACTCGAAGCCGTCCCTCAGCGCGACAGCCATCGCCTGGTCGTCTTCGA
>JANNRD010000321.1:0-7007 GCA_031401095.1 Acidobacteriota bacterium | reverse complement strand
CAGCGCCTTGCGGTCGATCGGTGTAACGTCATTATTCCATCTCCTGATGCTGGCTTTCGCGTGAGCCACGAGTATCTGGCGGACCCAAATCTGACACCTGGAATCGGCCTCAATATCCCCCCGTCTCTGGTGCCGACCGAGACGATCAAGAGCCACCTCCCAAGGGCGCGCCATTTCTCGATTGACGACATCGAGACCGCACAACTCCCAAGCTGGGTGAAGACCACCTGTCAGTTGATTGGCACACGCGCTGTCCTGATTGCCCCGTTTGTCTTTCGCGATCAACTACTGGGTGTCATCGCCTTACACTACTGCCGTCAGCCACACACCTGGACGGAGGCCGAGGTGCGGCTGGTTGAGTGGCTTGCGAATCAGGTCGCAATTGGGCTTCACTACACCCAGCTGTACCGGGAGAAAGAGAAGGAAGTCGAGCTGGCGAAGGTTCTTCTCGAGATTTCGAACGATATCAGCGCGCGAACCGATTTTGCGGAGATCTCGGCGTTTGTCATCGACCGGTCGCTGGAGCTGTTGGAAGCGGACTATGGGTGTCTCGCGATTCTCGATACGGCTGGTGAGCATTTGCATTTTGACGAGGTCCGTGGGCGGCGAGGGTTCGATCTCAGAAAAGCGGTCGAGACCCGGTACCGGGAGGCGCGAAAGCTCGATCTCGGGGACCACCCCCTGCTACGCGATGCGATTATCGAGGGTCGTGCCATGAGACTCGACGATATCGCGGTGTCCCCCCTCGCCCGTCATGTTTTGACAAGCGTTGTCCGTGGAAAGTCAGCGCTCTTCGCCCCGATCATCACCAAGGAGAAGGTCCTCGGAGTGATCGCGATGGTTTGGGCAGGAGATGCGGCGAAGTTATCCGACTACGAGGTGCAGTTGCTCAATGGCATCTCGAGCCAGATCGGGATTGCGCTTGAGAAGGATCGCCTTGCGGCCGAAGTGATCCGGCTCAAACGCGAACTCAATGATGCGCGCGCTGGCGACCGAATGACCGGGTCATCAGCAATCATCGGGTCATCAGTGAAGATGCGACGCGCTATGGAGATGGCGCTCTCGGTGGCTGATAGTCCGACGACGGTACTTCTGCAGGGGGAATCGGGTACGGGAAAAGAGTTGCTTGCGAGCTTGATCCAGTTCAACTCCCGTCGGGCGACGCGGCCCTTCATCAAGATCAACTGTGGCGCAATTCCCGCGACCTTACTCGAGACGGAGCTCTTTGGACACGAGCGCGGGGCCTTCACCGACGCGCGATCGCGAAGGATCGGACGGTTCGAAGAGGCCAACGGCGGAACGCTTTTCCTCGGCGAGATCGGCGAGATGAGTCTCTCCGCTCAAGTCAGTCTCCTCCGAGTTCTGCAGGATGGCGAACTGACCCGTGTTGGTGGAAGCGAGGTCATCAAGACAGATGTCCGGGTCATCGCGGCGACAAACAGGAACCTCGAAGATGAGATAGAGGCGGCGCGATTCCGGCGCGATCTCTACTACCGCCTCAATGTCTACCCCATTGTCCTGCCTCCGTTGCGCGAACGAGCCGAGGACAGCGAGCAACTGATCGCTTTCTTTGTCGAGGGGTTTCAGCAGAGGAGTGGCCGGCGGGTGCTTGGTGTCTCGGATCGAGCGCTCGCTCTGCTCAAGAGTTATTCGTGGCCGGGGAACGTTCGTGAACTGGAGAACTGCATCGAGCGTGCGGTGATCATCGCTGCCGGTCGCCAGATTACTGAGAGCGACCTGCCCGAAAGCATCCGTGCGCAGCCGTCGGCGGCTCAAATCAGCCAGATCGAGCTCAGCCTCCCGCTTAGTCTTGGGGAGATTGAAAGGACGGTCATCGCCCAGACTCTGGCCTTAACGGGGGGGGACAAAGCCAAGGCTGCCCGGCTTTTGGGGATTGGCCGCAAGACTCTCTACCGGCGTCTCGGGCAGTACAAGCCGGAATAGGCGGGGCAAGAGTGGTTGATCCTGCTCAAACTTCGCGTCCGGTAGCATCCCTGAGGCGAACATCGGCATCGAAATGGGCGTTGTTGAGGAGCGGCAATGCGTCGCGCGCGCCCGTTTTGGTGCTACTATAAGAGGCGTCGCGATCGATCGAGGACTGCAAGCGGGACACACGACCGGCGTTCTGTAGCCGATGGAGTCCACCTTGATTTTGCCGAAATGCCAGCCTAAGATTGACGAGCTTTGGTGGGAGGAGTGAGCAAGATGAAGATTTGTCCGACTTGCGAGAAGCAGTTTCCAAATGGATTTCAGTACTGTCCGAATGATACTGAAGTGCTTCTCACGGCTGACGAACATTTGCGGAAGACGCAAACGATGGCCTCGGTTTCGGTCAGCCAGGTGACCGAGGGCGTTGGTCAACCGGCCACTGAAGTCCTTGTCGAAGCACCAGGTTCAATGCCGTTCCGCCAGACCGAAGTCGTCCGCACCGTTGAGATAGTTCTCAGCCGTCCACAGGCTCAGCCTACTGAGCAGCCCATTCTGCAATCGGGTCGGCAGTCCATTCAGCAAGGCGAGCAACAATCGGGACAGGTATCGGGACAGGTATCGGGACAGGTATCGAAGATAACTTCGCTCTCGGCGTCGGTCGAGAAGGGAGAGTCTGCGGGCAAGGCAAAAGTCGCGAAGGAGACGACACCGACTGAAAAAATCGAAGGTGGAATGTCGTTTATTCTACCGGAAGAGGGAAACATTTTTAGTCGGCTGCACGAAGGGTTTGGCCAGTTCTTCGTGTATTTTGGCAAGCGCGCGCCGGTGAGTACGGGCGAAGGGCGATTTTCGATCGCGGAAGATGCGGGGCTCTTTGCTCGGCTGAAGGACGGCGCCGGACAGTTTGTCAAGTACTTTGGAAAGTCGGGCCCGGTCGGGGAGAATGCGTTTCTAGTTCCCGAAGCAGGCAGTATCGTCAAGCGGCTGCGTGAATCGATCGGACTGTTCGTCGATGATTTCGGGAAGAAGGCTCCTGCTCTCCAGCCTGGCGAAATGGGCGACTTCGAATTTCTCTTGAAGGATGAACCGATTTATACCAGGGTCGGTCGCGAGCTGAAGTCGGCCTGGACGGATTTTCGGCGTGATCCGCGCGCTTTTCTGGCATCAGTCGTGAAGGGCGATGGAACGACGCGAAGGCGGCAACGACTGCTCCATGCTGGCGTTGCTATGGCGATGATCACCTACGCGTTCATCTTCACGTCTTTTCTGCTTGCCGGACTGCTCAGCTTTGGCAAACAGGAGAAACCGGAGGAGAAGCTCGAGTTGATTGGACAGCTGACGATGCCGACGGTGGACGTCAAGGTTGCCGATGCGCCGAAGGAGACGCCGCGGGGTAAGGGCGGTTTTACTGGTGGAAGCAAAGCGAAGGTAGAGCAGGCACACGGTGGTGGTGGAGGCGGTCGCGAAGAGGTGACCCCGCCAAGCAAGGGTAATCCACCGCAGATGGCGCTGACGCCACAGATCGTCATGCCGAATCCAGAGCCACCCAAGATCAAGAACCCGAGCCTTCCGGTCGCCTCGACGGTTTATGGTGATCCCAAGGCGCTGCCGGAACTGAAAGGGCCGATTGGCGATCCTCAGGGAGCTCCGGCACCACCCTCGAGCGGTCCGGGGAGTATTGCCGGAATCGGAGCGGGCAGGGGTACCGGAGTCGGTCCGGGTAGCGGTGGCGGGGCCGGTCCGGGCAGTGGCGGCAACGCCGGGGGCGGTGACATGGCGTTTGGCGGGGGCCGAGGTCCTGGCGGAAGTGGTGGCGTCTACGATATGGGCCGCGATGGGGTCGGACGCATCCAGATACTCTTCAAGGAGAAGGCCAAATACACCGAGGAGGCTCGCCAGAACAAGATTCAGGGAACGGTTGTCCTCAGTGCTGTCTTTACGAGTGACGGGCAGGTAGCGAGCGTCCGCGTGATCCGGGGGCTACCCGACGGGCTGACGGAGAAGGCGATTGAGGCAGCGAAGAAGATCCGTTTTCAACCTGCCACAAAGAACGGGGCTGCGGTCACGGTCCGCGGCCAGCTTGAGTTCACCTTTAATCTCTACTAAAAGACCTTTTCGCGGTGTTTATCGGCAAAATAGTTGACGCTCGATGGCCAACCGGGTAATATCGGCGCGCGGTCGAGGCAAGTACTTGAGTCGAGACCCGCATGACGCTCCTTGAGATTGAAGTGCATACTTGAGAGATTGGGCCGTTAGCTCAGTCGGTAGAGCATCTGGCTTTTAACCAGAGGGTCGCAGGTTCGATCCCTGCACGGCTCATCTTTGTTAAGCACTTTTGGTTCGTGGGAGGGCTCGTCGAGGGAGCTGGGTGGCTGACGCGAGCCGGCGAGATTTTTCTGAGTTCTTTGCAGGCTGGGGTAATTGGGGCGGCAATTACGGTAAGCTGGAGAAAGTGCAAAAGTTCTATTGCTAAATTCCGGGAAGCCGTGATATAAGAATGACCGCTGCACCGTAGGCTTTCCTCACGACCTTTAAAGCATCCCAAAGAAGGCCTGCGAGTAGATTGACAGTTTTGCTCAAATGCAAGGGAATGAGGTGCGGTAATGGGCTCGATGCACTTGCGACAGCCGACATCTTATCCACTTGACGGATCGTTGTTTTGACAAGTGCGCAGTAGCGCATGTTCAAATGCTTTCATCTCAGGGACGGTGCGAGCGGTGTACGAGGCGATTCAGACGACCCGCGCGTGACCAACAAAGACTAACACTAGACAACTTCAAAGGAGATACTCGACAATGCGAACCTCACGCAGACTCACAAAAGCGCTGTTGGCGCTGTGCGCGCTGGTTGTGATGGGTACGACGGCAATGGCCGCTGATCCGGGACTGACATTCCCAACCGCTTCCGAGGTTAGTGATCAAAAGGCCGGCTCAGTGCTTATCTACAACTACTACACGTCAGCACCGGCATCGCCAAATTTGACGAATACGCGTTTCAACCTGACGAATACCAGTGTCACCAGCGCAGCCTTCGTGCACCTCTTCTTCGTTGAGGGCTCGACGTGCAGCGTGTCGGACAGGTATGTCTGTTTGACCGCCAATCAGACCCTCACCTTCCTTGCTTCAGAGCAGGATCCGGGAACGACAGGCTACCTCGTAGCGGTCGCGTCGGATGGGGTGTTTGGTTGCCCGATCGCACACAATTTCCTGATCGGCGATGAGTATGTCAAGCTCGAAACCGGACACCAGGCCAACCTTGGAGCCGAGGCGTTCGCAGCACAGTACGATGGCATTCTGGCGGGCTGCGATGGAAACTCGGTGACGGCCAACGTCGTCTTCAATGGCGTCGCTGGTGGCTACAACCGCGCTCCGCGCGTCCTGGCGGTTTCGAATATCGGGTCGATTCTGGATTCGAACAACACCAGACTCGTTGTTAACCGTATTGGTGGCAGCCTGGTCTCGGGTGCGTCCAGCGTGGGAAGTGTTTTTGGTATCCTTTATGACGACCAGGAACAGTCACACAGTTGGAATGCGAGCTGGGGTTGCCAGCGCGTTGTTCAGTTGACCAACGACTTCCCGAAGACTTCGCCTCGATTTGACGTGGTCATTCCGGCGGGACAGACCGGCTGGATGAAGTTCTGGGCCACCTCGGATAACGGCATCCTCGGAGCCGTGATCAACCGGAACCCGAATGCGGGAACGGCCTCGGGTGCGTTTAATGGTGGACACAACCTGCACAAGCTGACGCTGTCGGGCACTAACACGTACACGATCCCAGTCTTCCCACCGTCCTGCTAAACGGACGAGGGTCCAGTGGTTGGCAGTGAGATGAAAGCTTGGCTCCCTTTCCGTTCCCCGGTGACGGAGACGGAAAGGGAGCAACTTGATCTCAGGTGGCACGGCTGGACCGGGAGAATCGAGATCGCGACCGGCGGGGCGACTTGGATATCTCGCTGGTCTTAGGACACGTCGGTAGTCCACTAGATAGTCAATTACGGCAACTTAATCAAGTTCTCAGATCTTCTCAGATCTTCTCATTGGAGGAAACTCGACAATGCAAACCTCACATAGATTTTCACGGGCGTACCTGGCTTTTGCGGCACTGCTGCTCATGACGTCTGTTGGCTTCGCGGCTGATCCGGGATTACTATACCCGGCAACTTCAGAAGCCAGCGACCAGAAGGCTGGTTCGATCCTTTTGTACAATATCTACTCGTCGTCTCCGGCGAATCCGAGCACGACGAATACACGCTTCAACATCACGAATACCAATGCCACACAGTCGGCATTTGTTCACCTCTTCTTTGTAGAGGGGGGCTCGTGCTCCGTTGCGGACCGTTACATCTGCCTGACCCCATCGCAGACGATGACCTTCCTGGCCTCTGAGCAGGATCCGGGAACCACCGGGTACCTTCTGGCAGTCGCCGTTGACGGCATTTTTGGCTGCCCGGAGAACTTCAACTACCTGATTGGTGACGAGTATGTCAAGTTCGAGTCTGGTCACTTCGCCAATCTTGGGGCTGAGACGATTGCCGCGATCGCGGCGCTGCCGGATTCGAGCTGCGACGGAAACTCAGTTGTTGCAACCCTTGCTCTTAATGGAGTTGCCTACAACCGCGTTCCGAGGGTGCTGGCGCTCGACAACATTGGCGCAGAGGGTGATGGCAACAATGTCCGGGTCTGGATCAACCGCGTTGGCGGCGTCTTGCTTGGTGGCGGCGGTTCTACCGGAACCTTCTTTGGTATCCTGTATGACGATGCCGAGCAGGCACACAGCTTCCAGATCAGTTCGGGAACCTGCCAGCGCGGGTTCACGTTGAGCAACGATCTTCCGAGGACGGTGCCGAGATTTACAGCCGTCATCCCGCCAGGTCAGACTGGCTGGCTGAAGCTGTGGTCGACGAGCGATGTCGGTATTCTCGGTGCTGCGATTAACCGGAACAACAACTCCGGCACCAATGCTGGCGCGTTCAACAGTGGGCACAACCTTCACAAGCTGCGCCTGACCAGCGATTCGTATGTCATACCGGTTTTTGCCCCGTCCTGCTAATTCTGGACGCGGGTGACTGCGGCATTGTC
>JANNRD010000320.1:0-2168 GCA_031401095.1 Acidobacteriota bacterium | reverse complement strand
TGTCTCACCCACGAAAGAGGACGACGGTGTCAGCAAGCTGGTAGGTATTGTTCGCGCGTGCCTGTGGAAAGAGATCGACATCGACGCCAAGAGGACTGAACGGGGCGACCGTGATCTGTCCAACAGGGCCGAGATGGTCTTCTACAGAATCCTCATTGGCGGCGCGTTGAAAATAGTCGACCAAGGTCGGCGGAAGACGCGGGTCGCTGCCATTGAGCAAGAGCCCGCGGTTCAGAAGGAAGGGCTCACCGGGCGCCAGTTTTGAAGGGGTGAGAGTGGCATCGCGAACCTCAGTGAATCTGAGCCTCGAACGACCAAAGCTCCCCCGCAACTGGTTCGAGAACCTGGAACTGATCTGACTGTTAAGGAAAAGCGAGATGTTCTGCGTCGACGTCTGCGGCTTGACGCCCGAGAATACGGCGCCCCCAACCGCCGGAACGGTACGCTCGTCGTCAGTCAGGTTGTATCGCCCCGTGAGCACATGGCTTGTCCCCCTGGGTGACGATCTCAGCGTGTGGTCAAAGCGCAACGAGAAGTTGGTCCCGGTTCCGCCCGCCCCAAGTACCTGAGTCAGAGTATTCTCACCATACGGTCCGATAGGATTGTTCGGGAACGGAAACAACGAGAAGACCGCATCGCCGGCGACAAACGTTGGTGTAAAGATGCGCTGGACACCAGCGCTATCGGTGGTGATAAAGCCAGTCGCTCCGTGCCCAAGGAAACCGCGTTCAGCGATCGTCGGCACTGAAAAATGGGTTTCTTGTCCCTCAATGACCTGCTGTCGCTCGAACGACGTGAAGACAAAGCTGCGGTCGTGTCTTATCGGAAATCCGAGGCTCGCCCCAAACTGATGTCGCTGAAATTGGTTCTCGCCCTCAGATGGGTTTGCAACGACAGCGGGAGTTCCTGGTAGAGTCGGGCTTTGCCGGATGACAACCGGAACTCTCACAGGATTGACTGCCACGCCGTTGCTGTATCCATCCACGGCAGTCGCCAGCAGTTGCGATACAGGCTTTCCGGAGGATGAGTAGTCAAAAAAGTCTCTGGCATTGAGCGCGTCATGATTGAAGAAATCGTAGAGCGAGCCGTGAATCTGATTGCCACCAGACCTGGTGACGGCGTTTACCTGTGATCCCAGGTTGCGTCCAAATTCCCCGTCCCAGAGCTGAGTCACTATCTGCATTTCGCGGACGCTCTCAATGCTCTGTGGCACAAGCGAGATGAAGCCCTGGCGGCGGACGCCAACATCTTCATCGTTGTTGTCCGACCCATCAACGGTAAAGTTATTCGAGCGGGCGCGCTGGCCATTGACGGCAAACTGCCCCGCGCTACCGATCCCGCTACCGATTCCCGGCCCGACGAGGCCTTTGACTTCGGGAGGCGGGGCGACACCTGGAGCAAGCAGCGCCAGATCATCAAACGAGCGAATGCGGGTCAACGGAAGGTCTGACAACTGCCGGCCATCGAGATTGAAGCGACGCGTCGCGTCGAAGCGATTCACCAGACGGCCTGTCGCCGCGGCTCCAGGCCGTGGGCTTGGAGTTGGTATTGGCGTCGCAGTTGCCAGCGCGATCTGCGTCAGAATGATATCGGGCACTGCCTCGACCAGGCGATTTAGCTGGACCTTGATTGGTTGACGCGCCGGGCGACTGACCATAAAGCCATCCTTGATCGCTTCGATCGAATAAAGACCAAGGGGAAGGAATGCAATCCGGTAGCGCCCGCTTGAATCCGTCTGTGTCGCCCGACTGTTGCCGGTTTCGAGATTGGTGACCCGCACACGAACTCCAGCAAATGGCAGTTGCGCTTCGTTGATGACACGTCCAAAGAGGGTACCTGTGATTGTGTCTTTGCGGGCCGCGGGCCTTGCAAGTGGGAGGACTTGGCTCTTGATGAGGCCCAGCAATAGAAAGAGAAAGAGGAATCTTCGGAGACAGCGCATCGGCAATCGACTCCCTTGTTGGCGCCGGCAGACTGAGGGAACGGGGCTAGCAACGATTGCCAATGGGGCGAGAGAGTGACTCCACAAGCGTGTCACATTCGGATTGGGAACCTGCGCTTGGCTTGTGGGCCGGCCTCGTCCCGGGCAGGCCCCCCTCGATCTACACTAGTTCTCTGTAACAGGGATTTCGCTAACGATGAACCACCGAGACACGGAGACACAGAGG
>JANNRD010000319.1:0-8654 GCA_031401095.1 Acidobacteriota bacterium | reverse complement strand
CCCTCGCTGAGCGCAGATGATTCGATTAACCCTCGGATTGACGAAAGCGAGCGATGGGGATGAGCGTCATGCTCAGCGTGGGCGCTCGCATTCGGGTCATGGCGCTCCTCGTCCTCATGCTGGTGGTCGTGCGAGGCCGGCTCGATATGGACGTCAAACTTGGTTGCTGAAATACCGCTGCGGTCGACTCGCGCACTTGTTACCTGGTAACCCGGCAGTTGGAGCTTGGACAGGTCCTCCTTCAGCGCATCGATACTGAGACCGCAATCAAGCAGGGCGCCGACCAGCATGTCGCCGCTCACGCCCGCAAAACAATCGAGATAGAGAGTTCGCATATCGCTCTTTTGTTGGAGACTCCTCAGGGCCCTACGGGATGATCGTGACGCGCGTCCTCAGCGGGAGTCGTGCGCACAGGTCTTCGATGTCACAGTCGTCCAGCGCGATGCAGCCAGCCGTCCAGTCGCTCGCGGTGCCGCCACCGTGAATAAAAATGTCCCCGCCAAGCGCCGTATTCTGGAGTGGTTTCTCAAAACCTGCCAGTGATCGGGCGATCGATTGATACTGCCGCTTGCTGATCAGCCCCTGCTTGCAGCCGTTGGAAGCGTCAGTCAGGTTCGGGTAGCTCACCCCAAGCGAGAGATGGTACTTGCTGGCCGCATTCTTGTGCGTAACGAGTACTCGCCTTCTGGAGTTGCCCCATCCCCCTCTCTCTTCTTTGAGCCCATAGGTTGACTGCCGAGGGCGATCCGAAACGTTTTGACAAGCCGCTCGGCTCCTCTTAGACGATGATAGACAAGAAGCGTGCGGTTCCCCTTGCTGATCACCAGGCTGAAGGCCTCGTCCGCATCTACGTCGTCATTCTGCATTTCTTCTTTACCAGTCACGCCATCGCTCCGATCCCGGCGATCTGGCCGGTGACGGCGAGCTAGCATTCAAGTATGCCTTTGACTGAGCGCTCGCTCAACCTCAGTTGCTGTGTTCCACAAGCTTTCGATGCAGTCATCGATTGAGGCGCCAGCAAGGTGATTGTTACTGGAGACTCAGGCACTCGACATCGTCGGCGTCGATCCCTGGCGTCAACAGTGTGATCAGCGCTTCCATCCTTTGTCGCCCGAATTTGCGCCGAACGAATGATGCGACGGGCGGCGGCTCTTAGACATGAGTGGCGTGTTGTTCGGCATTGGGTGAGAACCGTTCGGCGACGAGATCCGCGAGGGCGCTGATGAATGCTGGCTCACAATTGAAGGCAGGGACGCGCCGATAGACAGCAATCCCAACCTCCTCGGCGACCCGTCGATAGAGAATGTCGAGTTCGTAGAGGGTCTCGATGTGATCCGAAACAAAGCTCACCGGGACTGCCAGTACCTGATCGACGCCCTGACTTCGGAGTTCGCGGAGTTTTGTATCGGTTGATGGCGCCAGCCACTTCACTGGTCCAACCTTGCTTTGAAAACTGAGATGTACGGGCACATCCCTGTCCAGCAGCTCGCAGACTCTGCGGACGGTCTCCTGTGTGTGTTGCAGGTAGGGATCGCCCCGCTTGATATAACTTTCGGGAACGCCGTGGGCGCTGAATAACAAGTGGACGCAACCGGGTCGCGGGTCTGGAAACCTGGCGATTTCACTCGCGATCATCGACGCGAGCGCGCGCAGATAAGCATCGTGCTCGTGCCATCTGGTGATATACCGGCGCCGAATGTCGGGCAGGCCGCCACGGGATTCGACCACCGCGAAGAAGTCCTTGAGACTCGACCCCGTTGTCGAAACAGAGAACTGAGGATAGAGCGGCAGGATGAGCAGGTCTGAAATTCCATCCGCTACGATCTCGTCAACCGCGTCCGCGGTGGATGGTGCCCAGTAGCGCATCCCAACGTAGACCTTGGCATTGAGATTTCGGCGCGCTAGCTCCGCAGCGAGCGCTCGACCCTGCTCCTCGGTGATCCTCCGCAGCGGCGACCCGCCCCCGATTTGAGAGTAGTAACCGGCTGATTTGCGGTATCGGGCCGTCGAGATCAACCATGCGAGCGGCTTTTGCAGCGCACGAACTGGAAGACGAACGATCTCGGGGTCAGAGAAAAGATTGAAGAGGAACGGTCGGACGTCGGTTAGTCGTTCAGGTCCGCCTAGATTGAAAAGAAGAACTCCGCGTCGCATCGCGCCTTAATCAAAAGTGCCGGCAATTACCGTGGTTGCACTTTCAGGATGAAAATATTGGCGAATCGCATTGTCTACATCCGCCTTGGTCAGGCTGCCGAGGAGATTCGAAAAGCGATCAAGATACGATTCGCCGAGGTCATAGACTTCAGCACTTGTCAGCTGTGCGGCCATCCCAGCATTCGTTGCAAGTCCGATTTTGAACGAGCCAATCCAGGCCGACTGCTCATCCCTCAGTTCCTCCTCGCGAATCCCGGACAAGACAAACTCTTTGACTATTTCCTGGCTCGTTTCAATTGCCTTCTCGACATTCGAAGGTGCCACCGTGACGCTGATCAGGAAGGGGCCATCGCCCAGTCCCGACTCAGTGAAGGATGAGGTGATTCCGTAGGTCAGACCCATCTCATCGCGAATCTTCAACCCAAGTCGCGATGACAGCGTCGATTGACCGAGCGCCCGATTGGCAAGCATGGCCGCGAGGTAGTCCGGGCTCGATCGACGCAGTCCTGATGCGTGGCCAATGATGACGTCGGCATTTGCCTTTTCTTTGAGCTGGATCAGTTCGCGCGTGGGTGTCTTTTGCAGAGGGGTCCAGGGGAGGTCGATCCTCGCGGCGGGCGTCCCGGTCCAATCACCCAGCAGGTCCCCGATCCTGCCATGGACTTGAGCGGGCTCGACATCGCCGACGACCACAAGCACCAGCGAGGAAGCTCCATAGCGCGAGCGATAGAAGTCTTCGAGATCATCAATCGAAATGTCCTCAATCTCGCTCGTCAGCCGCTCCAGTGTGGGCTGATGAAAAGGGCTTTCTGAAGGATAGACTATCTGCGTCAATCTCTCGACCGCCCGGAGCCGCGTCTCCTCCTGATTCTGCTTCAAGGAAGCAAGTGTTCGGAGCTTCAGCTTTTCGAGTTCCTCGCCAGGAAGCGACGGTTCTCGCAGCTCCTCTGCAAGGGTCGACGTGACCATGTCGAAATCACGACTGAGCGCCTGTCCACCGATGGAGACTGTGAAAGTGCTCGCAGAAAAACTGAGATGGGCTCCAGCGCCTTCGAGCTCCTCGGCAATCTCCAGCTTGCTGCGGCGCGCCGTTCCCTTATTGAGCATACTAGCCGTCAGACTGGCAATACCGTGCCGACCTGGCGGGTTGAAATAGGAACCCGCTTTGAGCACACCGTAAAAGGACACGGTCGGATTGGCGCGGTTCTCGAGCACCAATAGTTTCATTCCATTCTTGAACTCGTATCGGTGCGTGCGCGCGGCAAATGAGTTTTCCTGCATAACGGCTTTGTGCTTATTCCCGGGGGATGAAATAACCGACGGTCCGATTGTCGGTGGTGAAATACTGATTGACGATTCTCCTGATGTCATCGGGAGAGACTGCTTCAACCATGGCCGGGAGATCTACATAGAGTCTCCAGTCGGCCGCTGCCTCAGCTTCGCCCATCGCATTGAGGACTCCGAATGGCGAATCCCGAAGATAGATCAACTGAGTGACGACGATGTTCTTTGCCTTCTGGAGTTCGCTTTCGGTGGCGAGCTCGGTTTTGAGTCGTTCAATCTCGCGAAGCGCTCGCTCCTCGGCCACGCGGTGGTCGACTCCAGGCGTCAGCGTGATATCGATCGTAAAGAGTCCCGGATCGCGGAACTGGAATGATTGCGCCCCAACACTGACCGCAAGTCTTTCTTCAACCAGCGCCTGATAGAGACGCGAAGAGACGCCAGCGCCAAGGATCGGATCGAGTAGTGTGAAGGCAGCTGTATCCGCGTGCCGGGCCTCTGGAATGTGCCACGCCATCTCGATCAGTCCCAGCTGGCCGGCACGTCGCAGGACGAATCGATGTTCTCCCTCTTGCGGAGGTTCGACTGTGTAGACATGCGGTATCGGATGTGGTGACTTCGGTATCGGACCGAAATGTGTCGCGATCAGATCGAGAGCCGTTGCTTCATCAGAGTCCCCGACGATGATCGCAGTCGCATTATTCGGGTGGTAGAACGTGTCATAGAACTCCTTGAGCCGTGCCGTCGGCACACCTTCAACATCCGAACGCCAGCCGATTGTCGGATGATGGTAAGGATGCTCGCGAAAGGCCGCGGCCCAGATGCGCTCATCGAGGACGCGCTCCGGATCGTTCTCTCCACGCTCGAGCTCGTTCCGCACTACCACCATTTCTGATTGGCGGTCCTCATCTGCGATAAAGGAATTTCTCATGCGATCGGCTTCAAGATGAACCGCCAGCTCCAACTGCTCGCTTGGAAGCATCTCAAAATAGCGGGTCCGGTCGTTCCAGGTGTCTGCGTTGAAAACGGCGCCGTGCCGCTGAAGCATTGCCGCGATCTGAGTGCCGGAGCGCTTGTTGAACGTCGGCGTTCCTTTGAAGAGCATATGCTCGAGAAGATGCGTCGACCCGGTGTGTCCCACCGCCTCGTTGCGCGAGCCGACATGATAAACGACCATGAAAGCGACGACGGGTGCAGCCCGCCGCGGCATGAAAAGAAGCTTCAGGTCGTTACTTATCAGACGGTATTCGCTGATCCCTTGATACTCAGTGATCTTCGTGTAGAGCTCTGTCATTTGTTTCCCGGGTCGCTGTTTTGAGACAGACTGAAGAGTTTACTCTGTCCAGTCATGATACACCGCACCAGACGCAAACACCGCGTTCCTGCCGACTCAGGCAGCGTCTTTGACGCCCGTCTTGACCGCATCAATAAAAGCCTGTGCATTCTCGACCGGGGTCATGGGCAGAATGCCGTGACCGAGATTCGCGATGTGCCCGGCCCCACCTCCCCGGAGGAGCATCTCATTGACGCGATATCTTATAGTTTCAGGCGTCCCCAACAATGCGCAAGGATCGAGATTGCCTTGAATGGCCAACCGGTCACCGATCCTTTGCCGGGCATCGTCGAGGTCGACTCGCCAGTCGATGCTGAGAACGGTCGCTCCCGACGTCGCCATCAGTTCGAGGATGGCGCTGCATCCGTTGATGTAGAGAATCGCCGGAACTCCGAGGGCATCCGGACCGCGATGGAGACTGGAGAAGACCCGTTGTTCGTAGGTGAGAGCGAACTCTTCGTAATCATCCGGCGCCAGTTCTCCCGCCCACGTGTCAAAAAGCTGAACGACATGTACCCCGGCTTCGATCTGAGCATTGAGGTAGAGCGCGATGGCGTCGCTGATCTTCTCCAGCAATCTGTGGAGCAGACGTGGCTCACGATTCATCATCCTCTTGATCTCGGCGAAATTCCGCGAGGTGCCGCCTTCGATCATGTATGAAGCGAGTGTGAACGGAGCTCCTGCAAAGCCGATGACTGGGACCTCATCGTTGAGGGCTTTGCGCAACAGCCGGATCGTCTCGAAGACGAATGGTGTGCTCTCTGATGGGTCGCCAACGCGCAACCTCTCGATGTCCCGCGCCTCTCGAAGCGGGCTCCCGAGCACGGGTCCCTTCTCAGTCAGCTCGAGACTCATCCCCATTGCTTCGACTGGAATGAGGATGTCCGAAAACATGATGACGGCATCGACCCCAAGCAATTCCCACGGCTGGAGTGAGACCTCGGCGGCGAGCTCGGGCGTCTTGCAGAGAGTAAGAAAGTCGGTGCGCGAGCGCAGCGCGCGATACTGCGGCAGGTAGCGCCCCGCCTGGCGCATCATCCAGACAGGTGGTCGGTCTACTTCCTGCCGATGACAGGCGCGAACCAGTCTCTCATTGCGCATCATAGCGGCTCCACCCTGCCCACACGGCTTTTGGCTGTTTCGCGGTCTTGTCGTAAGCCCTCGATGATCTGCTTCCCGTGAAAACGGCCATTCTCGATAAACACCTTATTGTTCTCCACTCCAGCAATGACGACGCCAGCGAGAAATATCCCCTTGATGTTGGACTCGAGCGTCTTTGGGTTGAGGGCTGGCTTCATCGTCACCGGATCGAGTTCGACGCCGAAAGCTCGAAGAAAGTCGTAATCGGCGTGATACCCGACGAGAGCGAAGACAAAGTCATTCGGGATCATCTGCTCTTCTCCAGTCGCGACCTGCAGCGTCCGAATCGCGGTTGGAGTAATTTCGGTGACCGCTGTTTCAAAAAGCGCTTTGATCTCACCGTTCTTGATCCGATTTGAGATGTCTGGTGCGACCCAGTACTTGAGGCTGCCGCTGAGGTCCGGCCGCCGATGAATCAATGTCACTCGCGCACCACCCCGAAAAAGTTCGAGCGCTGCGTCGGCTGCAGAGTTGCCGGCGCCGATGATCGCCACATCACAATCATAAAATGGATGAGCCTCCGAGTAGTAATGCGACACCTTTGGCAGTTCTTCGCCGGGAATCCCGAGAAAGTTGGGGTTGTCATAATAGCCGGTTGCGACGATCAGCTTGCGCGCTCGATGGGTGCGGTGCTCTCCATTCGATTGAAGTTCGCTGACGACGCGAAAATCGCCCTCAGCGCCGGTAACCGACATCACCTTCTGATACTGATGGATCTTCAAGCGATAGGTGTCGACGACGCGTCGATAGTACTTCAGCGCCTCAATCCGACTGGGCTTCTCGCGCTCACAGATCAACGGGAGCTCGCCGATCTCGAGCAACTCGGGAGTGGTGAAATAGATCATCTGCGTTGGGAAGCGCAGAAGGGAATTGACGATGCAGCCTTTCTCGATGACGGCGTAATCGAACCCCTCGCGCTGGAGTTCAATAGCGCAGGCGAGCCCGGTGGGTCCAGCACCAACAATCAGGACATCAAGTATCTGTGTTTCAGGTATCTCTGCTTCGCTCATCTAGACTTCGACCCGATGATCTTCGATGAAATAGGCCGGACCGCAAACAAGAATGATCCTCATTGGAGCGGTGCCCGTGTTGGTCAGTTCGTGATGCGCCCGCTTCGGAATAAAGATGGCATCGCCCGGTCCAACCTCCCGTTCCTCATCGTTGAGCCGCATGCGTCCGAACCCGCTCAGGACGAAGTATATTTCTTCGATTACTTCATGATGATGGCGCGTCACTGTGCACCCTGGAGGAAGCGTCTCCTCGGCCAGACTGCATTGGCTGATGTCAGCCGTTGTTCGATCGATGAGTGGCCTGATCTGGGAGCCGTGAGGAGAGTCGAGAACCGCTGCCTCGCCCAGGTTGACGATTAACATGGAGGATTACTTCCGTGTCAGAGCCTTAACCTTGAGCGGCAACCCGAAGATGTTGATGAAGCCTTCGGCATCGCGTTGATCGTAGGCAGCCCCCATCGTGAACGACGCGAGGTCTGGCCGGTAGAGCGTTTGCGGAGAAGTGCGACCGGCAATGATGACGTTGCCCTTGTAGAGCTTGAGCCTGACCGATCCGCTGACTCCTTCGACGAGCTTTTCAACAAAGGCATCGAGAGCCTCGCGAAGAGGAGTGAACCACTGTCCAAAGTAGACCATCTCCGCGTACTTGAGCGCGAGTTGCTCCTTGAAATGCGCGGACTCACGATCAAGACAGAGACCTTCAAGCTCACGAAGCGCCGCGAGCAACATGGTCCCGCCGGGTGTTTCATAGCAGCCTCGGGACTTGATGCCGACCAGCCGATTCTCAACGAGGTCGATCCGCCCGATCGCGTTCCGGCTACCGATCTGGTTGAGTTTCTCAAGCAGTGGCACCGGATCGAGGTTCTCCCCATTAACGGCGATGGGCGTCGCCCTCTCGAAGGCAATCTCGACATATTCAGCCTCATTCGGTGCCGATTCGGGCGAAGAGGTCAGCATGTACATCGACTCTTCGGGCTCCGCTGCAGGATCTTCGAGGATGCCGCCCTCGTGTGAAATATGCCAGATGTTGCGATCTCGACTATAGATCTTCTCGCGGCTGGCGGTGATCGGGATGCCTCGCTCATTGGCATAGTCGATCGCATCCTCACGCGAGACGATATCCCATTCACGCCAGGGCGCGATGACCGCGAGTTGGGGCGCGAGGGCCTTGAAGGTCAACTCAAAGCGGACCTGGTCATTCCCCTTTCCGGTGCAGCCATGCGCCAGTGCGTCGCAGCCTGTCTGGAGAGCGATCTCGACCTGCTTTTTTGCGATCACTGGGCGGGCAGAGGATGTGCCAAGAAGATATTTGTGCTCGTAGACGGCTCCAGCGCGCAGTGTTGGGAAGATGTATTCAGTGACGAATTCGTGCCGCAGATCCTCAACGTAAATCTCGGCCGCACCCGTCGCGATCGCCTTTTCGCGAAGCCCCTCGAGCTCCTCACCCTGCCCGACATCGGCAGCGATCGCGATCACTTCACAGTGATAGTTCTCTTTTAGCCAGGGAATGATGATCGAGGTATCGAGGCCGCCCGAATACGCAAGGGCGACTCGTTTCACGCTGCTGGTGGTCAATTGGAAAAGCCTCCATCTGGGTTCTTCGACAAAGAGAGAGATTATACACGGAGAGGTTGCGAAGTCTAAACGGCGCCAGATCAGGGTCGATAAGGGTAGAGTCTCAGGGTCGTCGGAATGAAGGTTTTCGAGGGAAGAGGCTCACGCGAAGCCGCGAAGTC
>JANNRD010000318.1:0-3924 GCA_031401095.1 Acidobacteriota bacterium | reverse complement strand
AAATCATTCGAGCCACAATTCATGAAGATTGGCGTCCTGACGGCAGCGCTGCAGGAATTGACGCCCCGCGAGAAACGCGATCCGGATCCTGATCTTGCGATCGAAGAATGGATTTCATTCGCTCATGACCTCGGAACCGATTACATTCAGCTCTCGTCAGCACTTCATCCGACGGAATCGGACATTCCCGCAGAGGCACAGCTCGACCCGGTCGCAAACACGCTTGATCTCCGGCAACCCTTCAACAAGGATCGCGCCCGCCGCGTGCAGACGGCTCTCGACGGGAATCACATCGGCATCTCCGATTTGACCTACTGCGACAACCTTCTTCATGACGACCCGACAATTCGCAAGAAGAAACACGATTTCATGCTCCGCGTCTTCGATGCCGCCGCACTCCTCGGGGTCGACGCAGTTTGTGGTTTTGTGGGGCGCAACCAGAAGCTGAGCATGGATCAAAACCTCATCGACTTCGAAGAGAGCTTTATTCCGCTGCTCAAGCAGGCAAAAGCGCGTGGACTGGTCTATCGAAACGAACAATGTCCCATGCCAGGGTGGACGACCGGCGACAACTTTCACAACAACTTCGCTTATACACCGGGCACCTGGATTGCGCTCCACCGGATTTGCGAGCGACACGGTGTTGGCGATCAGCTGCGGATCCACTACGATCCGTCACACGCGATTCTGATGGGACAGGACTCTCGGTCACTCTTTCAGTATCTGAAGGATACCGGCTACAACTTCCTTATCGGTGGATTCCACGTCAAGGGACAGGTCATCGATGCGAAGGGGGTTTCGGCCTGGGGGTATGGCGGGCAGACGATCGAACGAGGCGACTGGATCGAAGGCCAGCCTTCAGACAATCCAGCGGACCAGGTCAACGCCTGGAAGAAGCAGACCGTTCTCTGTGAGCACGAGCTGCCGGGAACAGCGCGGCACGATCCCCTCGCATACCTTCAGAACCGGACCGTCGATTGGCTTGATCATCAGCTTGCGGCACGCGAGCTGCTCCAATTGGACGTCGCCAGGACGCATCTTGTGGTTGAGCACGAGTACCCGAAGGCACGAATTCAGGACAAGGACAAGCTGAAGCCGATCCTCGAGGGCTCGATCGCATTCGTCCGGCGAATCGATCAAGCCGCCGCTTGTATGTATGCTCTGCAGAACGAAGTGCTCGCTGCGCAGGATATCCCGGTCCAGGGATTCGGCCGCGAGGCCTACCGATCCTGATGAGCCACGGAAGTGGCGCCAATCCCGAAGGAGTAAATGCTATGAAACGTTGGCTGACGCTGTTGTTTTTTGCTTGTCTCGTGTCAGGTGGGGTCGCGGGTCAGATCGCGGTCGCGAAGACAAAGCCGCACATTCTTTATGTCACGCAGTGTATGGGCTTCAAGCACGGAGTGCTGCACGAGTCTGAGACGATCATGGAGCAACTGGGCGTCAAGAATGGCTTCGATGTCACCCTTTCCCACCTCGCCGAGAAGTCAGTCACCGCCGAGAATCTGAAGAACATCGATGTCGTCATCTTCTACACCACCTTGGAACTCCCGCTTTCGGATGCGCAGAAGACAGCTCTCCTCGACTTCATCAAGTCGGGCAAGACCTTCATTGGCATTCACAGTGCGACCGACACTTTCTACAAATGGCCGGAATATGGCGAAATGATCAACGGATACTTTGACGGCCATCCCTGGACAGCAGAAACCGAAGTGACAATCAAGGTCGATGACCGCACCCACGTCACGACGCGGCACCTTCCGGAATCAATGACCTTCAAGGAAGAGATTTATCAGTTCAGGGACTTCGTCCCCGATCGTGTCAAGGTGCTCGTCAGTCTCGATACAGCTAAAAGCGATATGACCAGAAAGGGTATCAAGGCAAGCTCGTTCCCGCTCGTCTGGTACCGCACCTACGGTAAGGGCCGTGTCTACTACAATGCTCTCGGTCATCGCCCCGAAGTGTGGCAGAGCGACTGGTATCAGACCATGCTTGTTAAGACGATCAAATGGGGACTGGGAGAAGCCAAATAGGGCGTCTCGAGAGAGGGGCGCTTAGTTTATTTGCTTTGCTGCGAGCAGCGCAGCGCCAACGACACCCGCCTCGCTGCCAAGTTCGGCGGCGACAATGCGACAGTCCCGGAAGACCGGTGCGAATGCGCGACGACGTGTCTCTTCAATGATCGCTGGTACCAGGAAGGGGCGAGCTGAAGGCGCTCCACCAATCGCGACCATCGAGAGATTCAGCAGATTTATCACCCCCGCCAGGGCCCGGCCAATAAATATTCCGGTCCGTTCGAGCATCATCTTCGCGAGGTCATCTCCACTCTCTGCGGCTGCAATGATGTCGTCATAGGTGAAGCCTCCCATCGCTCCGAGACGCGAGAGCGAAGAGGTGGCATCCCGTCGCAGTCGATCGCGTGTCCTGCGAACGATATTCGACGCAGAGGCCACCGTTTCAAGGCAACCGAAGCTGCCGCACGGACACTCGCTGCCCTCCGGATCGACGTTGACATGGCCTATCTCACCAGCGAAGCCGGATTTGCCGCGACGCAACTTTCCGTCAAGCACAAGTCCAGCGCCGATTCCACCTCCGATGTGAAGATAGAGCCAGTCACTCTCGCCCCGCGCAATACCGCACGTCATTTCGGCATACGCGGCCGCGTTGGCGTTATTGTCAAAGTAGATCGGGACTCCGAACTTTGCCTCAAACTCGCCGTAAAGATCGAGTCCCACGAGGCCCTGCGCGTTGGGCAAATTGATGATTCGGTGATTGCTGTGATCGACAAGACCGGGAAGACCGACACCGATCGCTGCAAGACGCCCTGACCTGGAGTGAGCCTCGATCATTCGCTCGACGGCTGACAACAGATGGTCGGCAATCTCGCGACCTCGCGTGGGCGCGGTCCGGTCAGACTCGGGCTCAAGGCGAAAATCGAGAAGCTTGCCGGCCGAACCGACGGCGCCGGTACGAATCGAGGTGCTGCCGAGATCGACTCCGATGAGGATCGCGTCCAGAGCCAATTGAGGCAATTTGGGCGCCTCCCCGAGCGCTTCAGTGGGCTGTTCGGTTGCCATAGCCTTTCAGCTTAGCAGAAAGCGGAGAATGGGGCCAAGAGCGCGGTCAAACCGGACAAGAGCACAAACTTCAGTTAATGAACCACAGAGACCCAGAGACACAGAGAAATCACAGAGAAGAAACAGAGAATGGTGGGAAGCTCTGTCACAATGCCTCTACTTCTTCTCTGTGCTGTCTCTGTGTCTCTGGGTCTCTGTGGTTCATTAACTGAAGTTTGTGCTCTTGTTCAGGGGCAGCCTAATTCGTGTGTCATCAGTCTAGTCTATTCGCCTCCTTGCCGCTCCGTATTCCTTCGTTTACAATCCATTATTTGGGCCTCATGGCAGAAATCCGGCTGTTGGCTACAGTATGGCTATCGATAAGATCACGGTTCGGGGCGCGCGTCAGCACAACCTCAAGAACCTTAACCTCCAGATACCCCGCAATCGACTGACGGTCATCACCGGGCTGAGCGGGTCCGGCAAGTCGTCGCTCGCTTTCGACACCATTTACGCTGAAGGGCAGCGACGGTACGTCGAGTCGCTCTCTGCTTACGCGCGCCAGTTTCTCGAACAACTTGAGAAACCCGATGTCGATGCTGTCGAAGGGCTCTCACCCGCGATCTCGATCGAACAGAAGACGACTAGTCGAAGTCCGCGTTCGACAGTCGGCACGGTGACCGAGATTTACGATTATCTTCGGTTGCTCTTCTCGTCAATCGGCCTGCCTCACTGTCATCAATGCGGGCACCTCATCGCACGCCAGTCGACGGAGCAGATCATTCAACACATTCTCGAGCTACGCGAGGGCGAGCGCGTGATGATCCTCGCGCCACTCGTCCGTGGCCGGAAAGGCGAATTCCGAAAG
>JANNRD010000317.1:0-10475 GCA_031401095.1 Acidobacteriota bacterium | reverse complement strand
AATATCGAATGAATTTTCTTTTGCCATAAAAGTATATTACAACGCGGAGACGCAGAGACTCAGAGGAAGCGCAGAGCAGAATTAGGATTGTAGAACAGCATCTCCTCCCCTCTTGTTTCTTCTCTGTGCTTCCTCTGAGTCTCTGCGCCTCTGTGGTTCATTACTCTCTCTGGTTGATTACTTTTGCAAGGAAGCCTTCCCTTCCGTAATTCTCACAACGCGATCCACCGCAACCCTCGTCAACTTCTCAACAGCCCCGCTCGGCCAACGGATCGTCATCTCATCAACCGTCTTCGCCGCTCCCAATCCGAAATGCAATCGCCAGTCCGAATGCGAGAGATAACTGTCGCCGGCATGCACCTCATCGATTTGAGTCAACCCGCCCGCCTTGAGTGTGATTCGCGCACCCACCGCATTGCGATTTGACTTTGTCCCGGTGAGCTTGACGTTGATCCAATGCCCGGCACGGTTTCCGCCATCATTGCGCAGAAGCATAGGTGGCCCGTCGAGATCGTTGATGATCGCATCGACGTCACCGTCTTCGTCGTAATCACCGAATGCGGCGCCACGCGATGCCCGCCGCTCCATGAGTGCTGTGCCCAGCTCTGCCGCGACCTCCGCGAAGGTCCCATCGCGCAGGTTGCGATAGAAGAGCTTGCGCTGTCGGTACATCCCCCCCGGATACGCGCCCTCGATTTGTGGGTAGACGTGTCCGTTGGCAACGAGCAGATCGAGCCAACCGTCATTGTCGTAATCGAAGAACTTCGTGCCCCAGCCAACATAAGGCATGCTCACCTCCGCCGTCTTTGTCGCGCGCGAAGCATCTGTGAAGCTGCCATCCTCGTTCTGACGATAGATAGTGTTGTACTGATCAGAGAAGTTTGTCACGACTAAATCAAGTCGCCCGTCTCGATCATAGTCTCCGATCGAGACTCCCATACTCCCCTGCTCCGCTCCGTTTTCATCTACGGCACAGCCGAGCACCAGCCCCATCTCCGTAAAGGTTCCGTCGTGATTGTTCCGGTAAGCGAAATTGGGGGTGGCGTCGTTGGCGACAAACAGATCCGGCCAACCGTCATCGTCGAAGTCAGTCCACATCGCACCCAGACCATAGTAACCCTGAGGATCATCAACCTTCGCGGCCTTTGAGGTTTCAGTGAAGGTGCCATCGCCATTATTTCGATAAAGCGCATCGCCGGCGCCTGGCAGCCCGCGCGGACCGCACTGCACGGGCACGCCTCGATACTGGCACAACTGTCCCTTACCAAACAGCGGGAGATCGTCAAGCTTAAAATCGACGTAGTTGGCGACAAACAGGTCCAGATCGCCATCGCGATCGTAATCGCCCCACGCAGCGCCGGTCGAAAACCGCGAATCACCGACTCCGGATCTAGCCGTCACATCGTCGAACCGCCCGTCGCCCCGATTGCGGTAGAGCCGGTTCGGCCCGAAGCAAGTGATATAGAGATCGTCGAAGCCATCATTGTCGAAATCGGCGACCGACACACCCATCGCCCATCCGGGATCACTGACCCCTGCTTTCATCGCAACCTCTTCAAACTTGCCACCTGACCGGTTGCGATAGAGTGCTGCTCCTGGACGTGGGCTGTGAGCGAGAGCGGCGCCAACCGTGTATGAGTTGACCAGATAGATGTCCAGTAGCCCGTCACGGTCGAAATCAAATAATGCGACACCGCCTCCCATACTCTCGACGATGAATTTCTTTTCGGGTGAAGAGACGTTGATGAAACCAATGCCAGCGGCTTTCGTGACATCCGTGAAAGTCACCCTCTTCGTGTCCTGTGCTGCCAGGACCAGAACTATACCCATCCCAAAGACGCAAAGGCGCAACAACTGCCCGATGCGACGCGTGCGGTCGAATAAGGCTGCACGGGATGAAGGTGCACCTTGATCAAGAGCCAACATGCATTTTGACATTTCGAATTCACCTTCTTCTCGTCGTAACTACTGCGGTCATCCGAGAATCTGAGAGTGGCCACGAACCGCAGAGGCCGAAATCGGCGCGGCCGCGCATACCTTGCCGGCGCCGCGCTCCGTGCGGGCGGGAGTGCTGCTCGACGCCGGTTCTGTTACCTCTCTCGAACACGGTAATGAATCCGCGACGATCCTACAAGACCGAGGCAAGACCGAGGCAAGACCAGGGCAGGACCAGGGCAGGACCAAGGTCACATCACATGCTTACCCGCATCTTGCTTGCTCGGATTTACTTGCTGAAAGCGTCGGAGAGGACGACAATGTCGGCGTCAGTCTTGCTGAGATATATTCCCTACGGCTTGCTTTACTGGGTTGAGTTGGCTTTTGCGTCGCAATCTGCGGTCTTCGCCGGTTTCGCAGATATCAATGCACGGGGGCATCTGCAAACGGACCAATCTTGACGGAGGTTCCAATGAACAGGTTTCTTGGTTTCACTGTTACTTTACTAGTCCTCACGTTTTGCATTGCGCCAACCGCGCCAGCCCAGTCCTTTACCGGTAAGATCATCGGCACGGTAAGGAACGCGAACAACGAGGTAGTAGTCAATGCAGAGGTCACGATCACCGAGACTCAAACCAATAAGGTCGTCACGCTGACCACTAACAGTGAAGGCTACTACGCTTCGCCCCCACTGGCGGTTGGCAGCTACCGTGTCGAAGCCGCTCTGGCCGGGTTCCGTCGGGCCGTGCGCCCGACGATCACGCTGCAGATTCAACAGACGACGATTGCCGATTTTGCACTTGAGATCGGAGCAGTCTCCGAAACCGTCGAGGTTACTTCGCTAGCTCCCGTTCTCGAGACGAGCACGTCCGCTCTCGGCAAGGTCGTCGACAACAGACGCATCCTCGAATTGCCGCTTAATACGCGCAATGTCTATTCGCTGATATTTCTGACGCCGGGTGTCTCCGGTGGAATCGGTAACAACTACAATCAGATGAACTATTCAGTTAACGGCGTTCGCCCGACAATGATGGATACGGTGATTGATGGAGTGACCGCGTCATTCCCGACAGTCAATGGCTTCACCGGCATCTCGATCTTTCCATCAATTGACGCCATCCAGGAATTCAAAGTCATGGGCGCGACCTATCCGGCTGAATTCGGTCGGAGCCTCGGTAGTGTGCTCAACGTCGTCTTCAAATCGGGCACAAATCAGTTTCACGGCAGCGCGTATGAGTTCCTGCGCAATTCTGTCTTTGACTCCAATAATTTCTTCGACAACCAACGCGGACAGAAGCTCGGCAGCTTCAAACGAAGTCAGTTTGGCGGTCATGCGACGGGGCCAATCCGGCGCGACAAGACGTTTTTCATGGGCTCGTTCGAAGGCCTGCGTTCGCGTAGCTTTGCGACCTCGGTCAGGAGTGTGCCAACGCTGGAGCAGCGCAATGGTGACTTCTCGAAAACCTTCAATCAGGCTGGAGCGCTGATTCGCGTCTTCAATCCGTTCACGACACGAGCTTCGGGGACGGCGTTTGTTCGCGATCAGTTTACCGACAACAAGATTCCGACAGCTCTCATCGACCCGGTAGCGCTCAATATCCTGAAGTACTTTCCGCTACCCAATCAGCCAGGTGCAGCCGGAACCAACGCGAACAATTATGCGGCCAGCGGCTCGACCGAGATCAACCTCGACAACTATGACTTCCGCGTCGATCACCGTTTCTCAGACACGAAGACCTTCTTCGCCCGCTATTCGCATCGATACACAAATGACGTGCCGCTCAAGGCTTTTTCCGAAGACCTGACGATCGCAGAGGGTCGCGTGATTCAGGAGAACAGGGCACGGAACTTCGTCGCGGAGTACACGCAGACACTATCGCCGACGATGGTGCTGACCGGGCGGATCGGCTTCGCGCGCACACTCTTTGTCTTTTCGAACCAGGGTCTCGGATTCAAACCTTCAAGCCTGGGGCTACCCACCTCGATTGACGGCGTAGTTGACCGGCAGATGTTTCCGGCAGTCGGCGTTTCGGGGGTCACCAGTCTCGGCGGCAACGATCATCGCTTCAACGCTTTCATGAGCTATCCGCTGATCGTCAACCTGACTCGGACACAGAACAAACACAACTGGAAATATGGCTTCGAGGGGCGTCTCATCCGCGTCAACGTCTGGGAAGCCCGCAACGCGGGACAGTTCAACTTCACGGCGGGATTCACACAGGGGCCGAATCCGAGCACGGCGAGCAGTTCTGCAGGGTTGGGATTCGCGTCATTCCTGCTTGGCACGGGCTCAACTGGCAACACACTCATCCAGGGTTGGAAGAACGTCGCAGCGCAAAGCTTTTACTACGCCGGCTATGTCCAGGATGACTGGCGCGTCAATAACAAGCTGACGCTCAATCTTGGAGTGCGTTACGATCTCGATGTACCGCGCACCGAACGGTACGACCGCATGAACTACTTCAGCCCCGATGCGATTTCGCCTCTAGCGGCAAAGGTTCCGGCTTTTCCGACCCTCAAGGGGGGCGTTGTCTTTGTCGGCGTCAACGGCCAACCGCGCTCGCAGTATCATCGGGACAACAACAACCTCGCACCCCGGCTCGGTCTGGCATACAGTCTCAACGACAAGACGGTAATTCGCGCTGGTTACGCGCATATTTTCGGCCCATCGAATCAGGGGGCGCAGGGCACGGTCGGCCCCTTCGGCTTCCGCACGGAGTACCCGTGGCAAACCTCGAACGATAATGGTCTGACGCCGTTCAATCTATTGCGCAATCCTTATCCAGCTGGCTTTCGTCCACTGCTAGGCGCGTCCGAGGGATTGTTGACGCAGGTCGGCGCGAATCTGGAATCTGTTTTGCAGGACACCGTCACACCCTGGGCTCAGCAATGGAACATCAATCTCCAGCGCGAGCTGCCATGGAAGATGAACGTTGAGATCGCCTATGTCGGGACGCGGGGTCTGCAGCTTTCGCGTAACGGCGAAGGTGGGCTGAGTCTGAATCAGCTAGACCCACAATATCTCTCGCTTGGTTCGGCGTTGAATCAGCAGGTGCCGAACCCATTCTTTGGCCTTGGGACACTTGGCTTCTTTACTTCACCGACAATCAGCCGCGGCCAGTTGCTGCGTCCCTATCCACAATTCACCAACATTTTCCCGCTCTACTCGAGCGGGGCGTCATCGAACTACCATGCTCTCCAAGTCACTTTTGGAAAACGGCTCGGGGGCGGTTTGGTTGTTGACGGCAACTACACGTTTGCGAAAAACATCGAGGAAGGACTCAACCATCAAAACAGCTACAGCCTTCGTAGCAGCCGATCATTGGCGGGCATCGACATTGCGCATCGCTTTGTCATCAGCTACCTCTATGAATTCCCCTTCGGCAAGGGCCGCAGGTTCGCCAGCAACGCTCCGAGCGTAGTCAACGCAGTCATCGGCGGGTGGCAGCTTAACGGCATCACAACCTTCCAGAGCGGTACGCCGCTGAGCATTTCGGCAAGCAACACTGCCGGGTTGTTCAATCCACTGACGCTCCCGAATACCAACGGCAAGGACGCCAATTTGAGCGGTCCGGTTGACACACGGTTGACACGCTATTTCGACACGAGCGTCTACACGCAGCCGGCCGCGTTCACCTTTGGCAATGCGAGCCCGACCGTCAACATCCGCAACGACGGCATCAAGGCCTTCGACATCTCGTTGTTCAAACAGTTTGCGCCAATCGAGCAGTTGCGCGTGCAATTCCGCGTCGAAGCGTTGAATGCCTTCAACACGCCGCGCTTTGGCTCGCCAAACACGAGTGTCACCTCGACGAGCTTTGGTGTCATCACCACCCAGGCGAACTCCCCACGACAGCTGCAGTTCGGTTTGAAGCTGCTCTGGTAGTTCCCGATCGCTGGTTGATATTGTTGGCCGCAGGCTGAGCAATGGCAGGATTCTGCCGAGCGCTGACCCTGCGGCCTTCTCTGCGAGGGCGACCCAGCAGCCTCGATCGAGCGAAACAAAATTCATCTCTTGTTTGTCTTCCCTGCTTGGTACGGCAATAATAGCCGAAACGGAACGGGGGAAATGCCGGACGAAATGCGGAGCCGTCGTCACAAGAAAGCTGTCAACTGGCCCATGACCACGTTCATGGTCTTGTTTCATCTGGGCGCCGTCGCGGCTCTCTTCAACTTCGGTTGGTCGGCGCTCGGCGCTGCGATTCTCATGTGGTGGGTCGCAGGCAGCCTCGGCATCGGCATCGGCTATCATCGGCTGCTCACTCACCGGGGCTTCAAGGCGCCGAGGCTCCTCGAGTACTTCCTCACGTTCTGTGGCGCGCTCGCCCTCCAGGGAGGCTCAATCGCCTGGGTTGCGCGGCATCGCCTTCACCACGCACAAGCGGAGTTGGATGGCGATCCTCATTCCCCACGCCACGGGTTCTGGTGGTCTCATATGGGATGGATTGTGAATGGCAGCTCTGACCATAGTGAGGTGGAGTCGCTGGCGCGGCTAGTGCCCGACCTCGCAAGAGATCGCTTTCATCTGTGGATTTCCCGGTGGAACTTCGTACCGACGCTTCTTCCGCTCGGGCTCCTCTATTGGGCCGGCGGTTTACAGTTCATCTTGTGGGGGATCTTCGCTCGCGTAGTCTTTTCCTGGCACGCGACCTGTTTAGTCAACTCCGCGGCACACGTCTGGGGCAGTCGCCGCTTCGCGACACGGGACGATTCGCGCAACAACTGGTGGGTAGCCATCATGACCTTCGGAGAAGGCTGGCATAACAACCATCACGCGCATCCGGCCGCAGCCCGCCACGGTCTGGCCTGGTACGAGTTGGACATCAACTGGTATGGCATCTGGACGCTGGGCGCACTTGGCCTCGCTGACAAGATCAGGCTAGCTAAGCTGCCGCAGAATGCAGATGCATCAGTGGCAGGAAGAGACGATGAAGGAATCGCTTCCTGAAACCGCGACCGAACGATAACGCCCTTTTGGCGGCGACTGCAGATACTCGATAACGCACCGGTTTTGCCGCCGGGCCGAAAATCGGCTTTCAAATAGCTCGTCTGACTTCAATCGGATTCATCTGGAATAGGGTTGGACCCGTCCCAGATGGAGGGCAATGTCATGCAAAGAGCAACTGATCGAGCAGGCTCCGATAAGCCCGCGCCGGAAAGAAGCTATCGATTCTACCAAAGGATATTCGAGCGAGTTCTGACGCCCTTGCCCACGGGAAAGCTGCGCGTTGTCTTTCCCTCAGGCGAAGAGGTTACCTATGGAGCGAGAGCTCCCGGCCCTGAGGCAATGCTCAAGGTCCTTGACCCGGTCTTCTTCAGGAAATGCATTCTCTACGGTGAGGTCGGGCTTGGCGAGTCTTATGTCGATGGCGATTGGGAGACGGAGAGCGTCGTCGATGTCCTTTCATGGTTTCTCATCAACCTTGAGAGCGCGCAGACCGGCCCTCGATCGGAGCGGCGGCTTCCCCTGACGGATTTCCTCCTCGTTCTGAACCGCCTGCGGCATAAGCTGCGAGCCAACCACCTCGCGGGAGCGCAGCGAAACATTTCGCAACATTACGATCTGGGCAACGAGTTTTTCCGCCTCTTTCTTGATCAAAGCATGACGTACTCGTGCGGATACTTCACTTCGAAGGATCAATCATTGGAATCGGCGCAAACTGAAAAGTATGACCGGCTGTGCCGCAAACTGAAGCTCACTTCCACTGATCGCGTACTTGAAATCGGTGGAGGTTGGGGCGGATTTGCGGTGCACGCAGCTCGAAATTACGGCTGCGAGGTTACTTCGATCACCATCTCAAAGGAACAATGGAAGTATGCAAAGGACCGCGCCGCCGCGGAAGGGCTCTCCAGCCAGATCGACTTTCAATTGACCGATTACAGGAATGTCACCGGAAAGTTCGACAAGATAGTATCGATTGAGATGCTGGAGGCAGTCGGCCATGAATATTTCAAGAGCTTTTTCAGCAAGTGTCACCAACTCCTCAAGAGACACGGCCTTCTCGGAATTCAGGTGATCACCTGCCCCGACTCGCGTTACGCCAGTCACAGAAAGAGCATTGACTGGATGCAGAAGCATATCTTCCCCGGTGGGCTCCTGCCGTCAATCGCGATGATGAACAAAACGATTAGTGAGACCGGCGACCTGCAGCTCCACGACCTCGAGGAAATGGGGCGGCAGTACGTGCAAACGCTGGCAACCTGGCGGGAGAGATTTAATCACAAACTGGAAGCGGTGCTCGCGCTGGGTTTCGGCGAAGACTTCATTCGGAAATGGAACTACTATTTGACAAGCTCGGAAGCCGCCTTTCGGACGCGCAATATTGCTGTCGTCCAGGCAATCTACTCGAGACCCAATAACCTCAATCTCTAAGTCCGCTGTTAGGCAGCCGGTCGTTCCGCTTTGGTGACTTGGTTCGGGGACGGGAGCAATCGAAGATCGACTTTTGACACAGCCTCTCAGACTAGACTAGCTATAGCTAACGGTCCGCCGCTGACTTCTTCACTTTGAAGACCGGATAGATGACACCAGGCTTCTGGCCGGCACCGAGCGCCTTGAGCTTGTCATCGAGCACCCACCAGCCGACGAATCCGTCGCGGGCCTGAGGCTCGAGGTAGTAGAACGCGGCATTGGCCATCGGCTGTGCCATGTCCACGTAAAACGAGCCGGCTGGAAACTCCCTCGCCGCCACCTTCGCAAACACACCATCGAGCGTTGTCATGTCGTAGCCCGCGCTGCGCACCTTGCGCATCTTGTCGATCACGAACTCTTCGCCTTCGACACGCCGCGCGGCCTCGAGCACGGTGACCTTGATGTTGTGCGTACGGAGTTTGCCGGCGATGTCCGACATGTCGGGTGTCATCAGATAAGCGCGTGGCACCCAGGCGCTGCGCGTCCCGACGGGCTTTGTCAGGTCGTCGACGTTGGGCACCAACTCCGGCGCACCGGACGCAGTGCCGGGCTTCGTCGACATGAGGCTCGTGCCCGCCTTGTATGCGGGCTCGTTGGTGCGATACGCGAGGACGTCGATCTTGCCCGCCGACTGATATTCGCCGTCGAGGAAGTTCCTGAGCGTGCCCGCCTCAGCGCCAGCGAGTACATCAGCCACCGTTTTCTCGTCAGCAGCCTTGACCACCGCCTGCATCTCATCGGCATGCGCGGCGACGTACTCGAGGAGCGCGGTGAAGTACGCGTACTGCGCGTAGATGCGCCGCTCAAACGTCGGCTGTCCCGGGGTTTCCGTGATGATCGCGAAGCGATTGCGCAGGCCGTAGTCGTTGACGACGAACTTGGCTTCAACCGTCCAGGCCGCGCGATCGTGGCTCCAGGCCTGCGGCGGAAAGGCGTCGGGTGTCGCGAGTGCGTGCGAGAAGACTTCGAGGCCAAAGTTCTTGCGCACCATGTTGCGCACCGCGGGAAACAGCATGTCGTGCATGTAGACGCGTGGGCCCAGTGCCGCTGCCGGCACGGTCGTCGTCCCATACGTGTTCGCATACCCGTGGCTGACGCGGTCCATCAAGTGTCCGTCGAGGAAAAGCAGGGGATCCCAACTGTTGAGGGTGCGGTACAGCCCATTGCCTTCGACTGTTGCGAGTTTGACGGCGTCGCGGTTGAGATCGAGGCCTTGCGAGTTCTCGCGCACGCCCAGAATGTGCGGCGTTTCGCTCCCGAGCTCGCCGTCCTGCGTCACAAATGTATCGGTGCCGTCCACGTTGTAGACCGGCGCGATCATGACAATGAGGTTCCGCAGGACTGCTGGATGTTTGCCGGTGGCGAGGTCGCGCGCGACCATCATCAGGGCTTCAGCCGCTTCACTCTCGGGTGGATGGATGTTGCCCAACAGGAAGACGACCGGCTTGCCTGACTGCCGCGCCTGTTGGGGTGAGGTGACGCGCGGATTGGCGATCACGATTGCGGGCGCCACCCTCTGCATCGGGCTCGTGAACATGCTCACGACATGCAGAAATTCGCTCTTCAGCTTGAGTACAGCAATCCACTCATGTAACTGGACCGTCGAGACAGTGCGCGTGAACGCCGTCCGCTCGGCGACGGTCAGGAGTTCGGACGTCCAGACGCCCGTCCAGCCTTTCGGTACTTCGTCAGCCCAGAAGATCTTCGGCTGTTGCGCCATTGAGCCACCGCCTACGACCAGGATCGCGGCCACCGTGACAACAAACCGTCGCGTCAGGCCGACATTGTGGAGCAGTGGATAGAGCGTGTCTTTGACCAGGAGATGAATAACCTGGCGAAGGATACGTGAGTGATCATTCACGACAGATGCGAACTCATCGAAGCCTCGAATCGCCATGGAGTGCCTCACGTCGGGGCTCAGCGGGTCGGCCCCCTCTAGATTGATTGGGCGACAAAACTTAATGCAAATGAGTCAAGTTTCTTGAGGTCGACTTCAACTCAAAATGCGGCAGCTGTCGTCGCATCGTTGCCACACGAGGTGAAGTGGCGTGCCGGTACGGTACAGCGAGCGTAGCCCTGGGAACGCTGAGCCCCAGCTCGGCATGACCTTGAGATTCCGCGTCACGGC
>JANNRD010000316.1:0-7486 GCA_031401095.1 Acidobacteriota bacterium | reverse complement strand
TGACGCGGAATCTCAAGGTCATGCCGAGCTGGGGCTCAGCGTTCCCAGGTCTACGCTCGCTGTACCGTACCGGCACGCCACTTCACCTCGTGTGGCAACGACGCGACGACAGCTGCAGCGTTTTGAGTTGAAGTCGACCTCAAAAAACTTGACTCATTTGCATTAAGTTTTGTCGCCCAAGCAATCTAGTCGGGGGTTCACTCCGCCTCAATCCTTGCCAATCTCGCGCAATTGACGGGGTTGCAGAAGCCAGCGTAACAGCCCCGGACCTCGCGGCGGGATGCTTGTCATCTCGACCGCGCAGAGCCCGCCCTTCTTGAATTCGACGTTGAGGTTCCGATTACCCGTGAGCATGAATGAGGTCAACTCCGAGAGGTCTGGCTGATGACCAACGAGAAGCGCACGTGCAAAGGTGTATGCGCCCATCTCGATGAAAAGCTCGGCCTTGCCCGACTCGGCCCCGACCAGACCACGGCCCGGGGCGAGCGATTCAAGGACCTTCACCTTGTGTTGTAGCTCGAGAATATCTGCCACTACCTCAGCCGTCTGCCGCGCGCGGAGGAGTGGGCTGGTGAAGATCCAATTAAACTTCAAGCCGAGCCGCCGCATGCCCTCGGTCATGACTTGCAATCGCGCGCGACCCTCGGGCGTCAGTGGGCGATCAGCATCGTGGATTACTCCACCCACCCCAAGATCAGAGGCAATACCGTGTCGCATCAAAAAGATTCCAACCAAATCAGGATCTCCTTTCCAACATTCTCGTCGATCGAGAAATCGGGTCTATCCCGCCTGCACTATCTTATCATCCAAGCCGCAGTCCAGACATTCAAGCCGTGGGCCCGTCAGAACTTGATTCCAAAAGGACCGATGTGCGATCCGGGATTGTTGAGAGCCGTCCTCAGAGCCCCTTCGAGGGCCGGGCGAACCTGCTCCGGTGAGAGCACTGCGTCGACAAACCCGCGTGCGGCTGCATATCGTGCATCAAGCTGCCGTTCATACTCCGCACGAACGTGGTCCATTTCCGCGCGGAGTTTTTCATCGGGTGCGCGACCTGCTTCTCTGAGGCGGTCGAGCTGCGATGAGAAGAGTGCCATGACCGCCGACTCGCCTTCCATGACCGCCATTCTTCCGGTCGGAAGTGTAAAGATGAAATCGGGATCAAAGCCCTGCCCCGCCATCGCATAGTATCCCGCACCGCTGGCGTGATTGACCGTCAGGACGATCTTCGGCACAGTCGCGGTAGCCATTGCTTCCACAAACCTGGCGCCCGCACGGATGATGCCTGATTGCTCGGCGTCTAACCCGACCATGAACCCTGCGACGTCCTGGACAAAGAGTAAAGGTGTTCCATGCCGATGACAGGTCTCGATGAAGTAGGCGGTCTTCTCAGCGCCCTCAGAGTAAATGATTCCACCAAACTTCGGAGCAAGACCGGGACCGCGTTGAATCAGGCCCCGGCTGTTGGCGATGACGCCGACCGGGTGGCCGCCAACGCGTGCGTGCCCGGTGATCATCTCCTGGGCAAAGTGACCCTGAAACTCATCGAAGCTGCCCCGGTCAAGCAAACACGAAAGCATCGCGCGAGCATCGTATGGCGCCCGATGATCGGCAGGGATGATCTCGTACAGCCCGGATGGATCGCTCTCTGGCTCGACAGACGGTCCAACCTGCGCGAGGAAGGTGGTGGTGGAGGGTAACGCGCCGATCAAGGCACGAATCCGCTCGAGGCACTCCGCATCGTTCCGGGCGAGGTAATGGGCGACACCGGAGATGGTGTTGTGCATTTGAGCGCCGCCAAGCGTCTCCCCGTCGACCTTCTGGCCGGTGGCCCCTTTCACCAGGTTGGGTCCGCCCAAGCCCATAAAGGACGTGCCCTCTACCATGAGGATCACGTCCGACAGTGCCGGCAGATATGCGCCTCCCGCGACGCACTGACCCATGACGGCCGCGATCTGGGGCACTTTCAGATAGCGACGCATGATTGAGTTGTAGTGAAAGATTCGTGCCGCGCCGTACTGGCCGGGAAAGACGCCACCCTGATAGGGCAGATTGACGCCGGCAGAATCGACGAGGTAGATGATCGGCACGCGACAGCGCATGGCGATTTCCTGGGCACGAAGAATCTTCTTGATAGTCTCCGGCCACCAGGCGCCTGCCTTGACAGTGGCATCATTGGCGACGACGACGACGTCCCGGTGAGCGATGACACCGAAGCCGGTAACGACTCCTGCCGCCGGGGCCTGCCCGTCATATTGATCATACGCGACGAGGAGTCCGATCTCCTGGAACAGGGTCTCGGGATCAAGCAAGCCCTGGATACGCTCGCGCGCAGTCAGCTTTCCCTGGCTGTGTTGGCGCGCAATTTTCTCGGCGCCTCCTCCTTCCCGCAGCCGGCCTTCAAGGGCGCGAAGGTCCCTCACGAGATCCTCGAAATGTGTCCGATTGGGTGAAGAAGCAGGTCGCCTTTCGGCCTCTCGTTCCATACCGCGACAGCTTGGAGGCCTGACGTGGAGATGTCAAATGGAACTGGCGCGGCAGTATCCCGGTGGTCCTTGTTGTCCTGACCAGGTTTGGCTCACCGGCTTGTGACACCCTGCTTGCTTTTTGTTGTCCTGATCAACTACAACTGAATCACCGGAAAGTGAGGGGAAGCGCGTCATGCAGGTGCAGAGTGTGGGCCTTGAGCTGAGTGATGCCGAGCGTCCTATTGGTGGTCGACTGCTCAAGCTGGTGTCCGAGATTGATCGTGTTGAAGGATACTCCGAGCCCCACGCAATCCCGCTCACGCGGTTGGCGGTCGAGCTGGGTTCGCGGGCGGGATTGCACGGCAGCGATCTCAGTTCACTCAAGTTTGCGGCGCTCGCACACGATGTGGGCGAACGTGCGCTGAAGCGAGAGTATCTGCTCAGCCCCAGACGTCTGACAACTGAAGAGCGCCTGGACCTTGTGCGACACTCGATTCTTGGTGAGCAGGCGGGGGCGCAGTTCCATCTTTCGAGGGCTGCGCAGCTCTTTATTCGCTGGCACCACGAGTGGTGGAACGGCTATGGCTATCCCGATGGGCTGTCCGGTGAGGCGATCCCTCTCGGAGCGCGCATTCTGCGCGCGGTCGATACCTATTGCGCGCTCATCTCCGACAGACCATACCGGCCTCGTCACGACTACGCTACCGCGGAGGCGATCCTTGCGGACCAGTCTGGTCTTGAATGCGACCCGCGGATCATCAAGTTGCTACTTGAGCTGCTTCGTCAGAAGCAAGTCGCACGCGAACGTCAGGCTCGGGGCCCGGACGCATTCTTGTTTCCAGTTGAGCGTGACTGGCTGCAGGTTGACGAGGTCTGGGATATTCAACGAGCCGATGCAGGTGCGCCGCCAATCGAGCCGCCAATCGAGCTGCCGATCGGGCCAAAGACAGAGATGCGCCCACCTTCACGCGCTTTCGTTGTCCCGCGCGAACGCAACCGCCGCTGGCTTGGGTTCGAGCTCAGCGTCCTGCGGCGTCTCAAATTCACCTCGATCGCCATACCCTTCTCCGGTCGCCCTGATCTTGCGTGGTATCTCAAAGCGTGGGGCAGGCAGGTCTTGACCAACGACGTCTGTCAATGGGCCTGGTGGATGTCGCGTGCCTTGATCGAGAATTCTCGTGAGACGCTGGACGTCGACGATGTCGCACTCGTTCTTGGAGATGTGGATACTGCTGCGAGGGAAACGGGTAACCCAGCTCTCCGGCAAATGATGACGGAAGATGACGCCCTCTGGTTTGACAACGTCTGGCACAACATTCAGCGCCTCGACTCCGAAGACCAGCGCGCACTCGCGTATTCTCATGCTTTCGATGTCTTCGATTATGTGCTCTCGTTCTCTCCAGAGACGATACACCTTCGCCGGCCGCTCTCGGAAGCCTACACCGCCCTTTGGCGTGGCCGGCGTCCCGTCATCGACAACGATCATTTGAACCTTGCCGCAAATCGTGACGGCCACGATTTCATTCGAGATGTCCGCGCGGACTGCATGTTTGTTCAACTGCCCCGTCCCGAGGGACTTGCGGGCCCGCACAGCAGGATATCAGGGTGGCGCGAGACGTGGATCCGAGGGACAGAGACAGCTTGGGATTCGCTCGTCGAAGAGCGCGTCGGGCGGCTGGGTGACGAGGTTGCCTCGAAGGATCACTACCTCGAACTCGCTGCTGATTTCCTTGAGCGCGCGCGACACATTCCGAAGTGGGCAATCGCTCACTCTGACGATGGGTTCTTGTCGGCAGCCGAGATCGGGGAACTGGTAAGACAGTTTCGCCGTCGCGTTGAGGTGACATATACCAAAGACTTTTCCGGTGTGGTTGGCGGCACGCACGCTTACATCATGATCGCTGGTTGAATGACAGTTGGCTGGAGAGGAGTGAAAGGGAAGAAATGGAGATTCACGTTCGCAAGGGTGGGAAGGTGATGGTTCTTGACCTGAACGGCAACTTGACAATCGGACGGAGCGAAGAGAGTTTGCGAGAGACCGTTGAACGACTGATTGGCGAGGAGCAGAAGTTTCTCCTGATCAATCTCGCTAGTGTGCCGATGATCGACAGCTCGGGGATCGGAGCGTTGATCAAGTCCTACACCAGCGTCAAGGCAGTGGGGGGCCAGATCAAAATCTTGAAGCCACCTCGCCTCGCGCGACAGCTGCTCTCGATTACCGGGTTGCTCTCAGTCCTTGAAACTTTCGATGATGAGACTGCGGCTGTCGCATCATTCTAAGAGATACCCCTCGCCAAAGGCTTATGCAGACGCGGGCCCAATTAAGGATCAGCAATCGCTTTGGCGGTGAGCGATTGCTGGAACTAAATAAACCTGTCTTTACGATTGGCAGGAAGGCTGAAAACGATCTTCAGGTGATTCACGACACCGTCTCGCGCCAACACGCAGAGATCATCTTTGAGGCGGATAGCTACTACCTTGTCGACGTCGGCAGCAAGCGTGGCACGTTTGTTAATGGTCTACAGATCGACCGCATCGCGCTCGAGCACCTCGATCGCATTCGGATTGGCGGTGATGAGAGCCAACAGATTCAGTTTGTCGATCAATCGGTTGAGCAGGCCCAAGCGATCTTTGACTCGAGTGCAAGCCCTAAGGTGACTGATTCACGGGCCGAGCGGATGCGTGCCGCTTCCGCGAATGACGAGCTGCAGAAGCTGGCGCGATTTGTCGAGGTCAATGAGGCATTCAAATTCTCGCTGACGCCGGACGATGTGCTCTGTCTGATTGTCGATGCGGCGATCGAGATCACGCAGGCCGAGCGTGGGTTCCTCATGCTCCAGAATGAGGTCGGGGATCTGGAGTTCAAGGTCGCACGTGATCACGAGCGCAACTGGCTGCTCGGCAATGATTTCGCCATGAGCCGCTCCGTCGTTGAGGAAGCATTCAGACAGAATCGGAGCATCACCATCAATGATGAACTCCCGCCGGAGAAGCGCGAGAGTGTGCGCCATCTCGAGCTGCGCTCGATCGCCTGCATTCCCCTCCGACGATTTCAGATGAGCGAGAACATGGACGCGACGACGATGTTCAAACGGGACGTCATCGGTGTCCTTTATGTGGATAGTCAGGTCTTTCGTGGTTCCCTCAACGAGACTTCGCTACGGCTTCTCGAATCACTGGCGTTTGAGGCAACGAAATCGCTCGAAAGCGTCCGCCTCATGCACGAGGAACAGGAGAAGAAGCTGCTTGAAGGCGAACTCAACATTGCACGCCAGGTTCAGATCGCGCTTTCACCAACCGCATTTCGTCAACCAGAACAGTTTGAAGTCGCAGCCGCAAACATTCCGTCACGGTTCCTCGGCGGGGATTTTTACGACCTGCTTGCACTCGATGAGCGGCGATATGTCTTCACACTCGGCGATGTCTCAGGGAAGGGTATTGGCGCAGCACTCATGGCCGCGATGTCGCAGGGGGCGCTACAGGCCCAGTTCGCCAGCGACCAGCCTCTCGACAAGGTGATCACACACCTCAACCACGTGCTCATTCAGAAGTCTGCCTCAGGTCACTTCCTTACTCTCTTTTGCGCTGTGCTGGACTGTGATGGTGGCTTCACCTTCGTCAATGCCGGCCACAACCTGCCGATTCTCGCCCGAGTGGATGGGCGGGTTGAACTGCTCTCCACGAATTCGCTCCTCCTTGGCGCCTTTGACTTCGCCAGCTATCAGGCGGGCGAGACCCGACTTGAGCCGGGAGATGTCGTTGTCATGTACACGGATGGGGTGACCGAAGCCATCAACTCCGCTGATGAGATGTTCGGAGACGAACGTCTGGAGAGTCTGGTCGCAGGTATTCGCGGCCTTCAGGCCGAAGAGATCAAGACGCGCATCCTGGACGAGGTGCTCGCCTTTACGCGGGGCCTCCCTCAGGGAGACGACATTACCCTGATCGCACTAAAAATGCGTTGAGCGTCATGTTGACCTGACAGCCGAGACCTCCTCGACGGGCGCTACCGGCTTCGAGTCCCCACGCCGGGTTGCCAATACTCCAGCGATGATCAGAGCCGCGCCAACACCTTGTAACAGGGTCGGCACCTCCCCAAGCACCGGCCAGGCGACGAGCGCGGCAATGACGGGAATGCCGCTCCCATGTATCGAGGTCTGGACGCTCCCGATCCGACGCACCGACCGATTGTAAAGAAGATACGCGAGCACGAGCGAGAATAGTGACGAGTAGAGCAGACCGAGCCACGCAAGCGCGCCAACGCTACTCCAATCGAGCTTCATCAACTGAGGAAGGCCAAGCAGAACCAAACCGGGTGTTCCCGCGAGCATCGACAATGCCGTCAATTGAAGCGATGAAACCCGTCTATCGACGGTTCGCACTCCCAGGACATAGGTGACCCAACAAACGACCGAAGCGAGCGTCATCAAGTCCCCCGTCATAGTCGGCAGGGAGAATGAGGCGCCGCGAGCCGTCATGACAAGCACAATACCCGCCATCGCGAGAACGATGCCACCCGTCATCCGTCGCGTAATTCGCTCGATCCCGAGCAATCCTCCCGCGAGAGCCAAGAGAGCCGGCGTTGTCGAGAGCAGCATCGCGCTGTTCGCCGCGGTCGTCATTGAGAGACCGATCGAAAAGACGGTCTGATAGATCGTGTTGCCGATGACGCCCAGCCAGATGACACGCCAGACATTGCCCGCTGGCAGTTTTCTCAACTCTCCGCGTGAGAACAACAGAAGCGCAAAAGTGATCGAGGTGACGACAAAGCGGAGAGCCGTAAACGCGAGTGGCGGAATCTGGGAGAAGACGGCCTTGACGACGACGAAATTGATGCCCCAGATAAGGACAACAACGAGCATTCCTGGATCGAAGGTGGGGTGCGCAGTTGCGACAGGCGGGACAGATTTTCGAAAGAAGCCGATATTCACACTCTCTGATAACAAATCGTCAGAGGTTCTTCAACTGCGATCAGTAATCAGAGAGACGTCACGATAGCGGAAGCCATGAACCACAGAGAC
>JANNRD010000315.1:0-3130 GCA_031401095.1 Acidobacteriota bacterium | reverse complement strand
GCCGCCCGCGCCGCCAAGCGTCTTGATGAAAGGAAAGACGGCCTCCTTGACTTGCTTGAGCGCCTTGTCGGCGGGAAGTTGCGTCCAGTAAGACCAGCGGAGATCTAAGCTCGGGAAAATGGGTGTGAACTTCTTGCCGCGGAGCTTGGCGGCGCGCTCGGCGTCCTGCTCGCGCTCGTCGAGGCGTTTGAGGAAGAGCAGGAAGGACAGTTGTTCGATGGCGTCGAGGGGATTGGCCAGCCCGCCGGACCAGAGCTTGTCCCAGAGAGCCTCGACGGCAGAGCGAAGTGTGGTGTCGGTGAGCATGGTTTAGGCGGCAAGCGATTCGGTGAGGTGGAGCAGGTCACCGATTTCCTGTGGAGTGAAAAAGCGTTCGACCGCGTTGCGGCCAAAGTTGGTCAGCGGCGGATCGTAGAGGTCGGCCTCGACCAGCGTGCGCTTTGCGAGAAAGACCTCCTGAACGGATCGAAGAAAGCGTATCTGCTCGGCGTTGTAGTTGTGAGCCTGAATGTGTCGCTCGAAGCCGCGCTGCACCAACTGATGGTAATCGGGGATGGCATCGAGGGCGAGCAGGTGGCGGAGGAAAGCGAGGAAGTTGTCCACGCGTAAGCCGTAGGCGATCCGGATATTTCGGCTCGAGAGTTGGATGTCGTCGCGGCCCAGTTCGCGGTGGAGAGTCCGCTCCAGATCTACAAGTTGATCGTCTGTAACCTCTCGGCCCTCGCGGAGCGCAGCGAGTGCGGGGTGCTTTTCCACAATTTCAAGGACGCGGGCATCCACGCGCCGCTTGTATTCTTCAATGAGGACCTGGTGCCCGCCTTCGCCGACCGAGATGTAACCGTGGGTCGCGATGAAGTCAGGCAGGTCGATGTTCAGGAAAGCGCTCTGGCGATCGCGACGGTTCTTCATTTGCGGCGCGAGGTCGCGGATGATCTGCGTGAGTTGCGCTGGCGTGGCGGTCGCGAGGTCATTGGAGAGAGCGAGTGCAGCAGTGGGCGAGGAGAGGACACTCTCTGCGATGTCGGGGAGCAGGCTCACGTCTTCCGCAATCGACTGGAGCAACTGCGGCGATGGCGTTGCCTGGATGATTTGAAGCTTCAGCCGCTCCACCTTACTCGTGAAGGTTTCGGCGGCCACATCGACATCGCCGGCGAAGCGGAGAAGTGGCGCAACGTGGAGACGCAGAAACTCGAGTCTTGCCGGCGTGATGAGCGTCCAGAAGTCGTCTTCCCAGGCCGGGGCCAGTTGCAGCCACACCTTCTTCACCGGAAAGGAATCGCGCGGGACGCGGGCCATCATCGCGCGAATGTCCGTGATCGCCTGGCGAAAGGCCTCGGCGGTATGGTCGGGAAGGTGACCCTCCAGAAGCTTGAGTCGCGTGTTGAAAACCGACACGAGCACCGGCATGTCGATGGGTGGCTTGTCGTCGGCCTTCTTGTTGAAGTCGTTCTGCCAGAAGTCGATGACTTTGAACTCGGTCTTCTTCCCGTCCGGCAGACGGTCCAGGTATTTGCAGGCCTGCTGATTGCGGGTGCCGCGGCCAATCATCTGCCAGAGCTTGATGCGTGACTGCACCGGCTTCATGAACACAAGATTTACGACCTCCGGGACGTCGATGCCGGTGTCGAGCATATCCACAGAGATAGCGATGCGTGGCAGGTTGTTCTTCTTGAACTTGGTGATGAGACCGTCGCCATAGCTGCCGTCGCGCACCCGCTCGGTCGTGGACGTGATGACCTGAGCGACGCCCACATGCTGCGGGTACATCTCCTCGAAGACCTCGGCGATGCGGTGGGCATGCTTCTTGGTCATCGCGAAGACGATCGTTTGGCCGGGCAACTGGCCGGACTGATCCTTGAGGCAGGTCTCTATGACTTCCTCCCATTGCTTACGGAGGGTGTCTCTGTTGCTGACTTCGACTTCGATCTGCGTCCCAGCGTAGTCGAGGCTGTCGGGGTCGATGCCCTGCTCGGCGAGCGCGTTGCGGTCCTCCTCGCTGAGGTCTACACCCTTGATGCCCTTGCGCTGGAAACTGGTGTGCGCCTGGTACAGGCTGAAATCGACGAGGAAGCCTTCTTTCACAGCCTGTGGATAGTCGTAGAGAAAGGTCGGCGCATTGGCATCGCACCCAAAGAGCCGGAAGGTGTCACGGTCAATGAAATTGGCGGGTGTAGCAGTGAGGCCGATCATGCGGGCATCGAAGTACTCGATGACTTCGGTGAACCGCTTGAAGAGCGAGCGGTGGGCTTCATCGAAGATGATGAGGTCGAAGAAACCTGGGCTGAACTTCGAGTAGCAGAGCGCCAGCGTTTGCTCGGTGGCAACGAAGAGGCGTTTGGTTTTGTCGATCTGATGAGTGTAGATGCGGTCGCGCGGTTCGTGCGGCAAGTGGGCCTTGAAGCCATCTGTCAGGGTCTGATCGACAAGGGCGTCACGGTCCGCGAGAAAGAGAACGTTCTGCGCCTGATTGGCGCGGAGAAAGACGTCGATCAAAGCCATGGCTACGCGCGTCTTGCCGGTGCCGGTAGCCATGACGAGGAGAGCGCGCCGTTTGTTGGCGGCGAAGGCCTCGGCGAGGCGGCGAATGGCCTCGTGCTGGTAGGAGCGGTCAACGATCGAGCTGTTGATGGGGGTCGCTTCGAGCGGTTGTCGGTTCTGACGCAGGAACTTTAGCCTCTCCAAGTCGGCTGGAGTGAAGAATCCGGCCACGAGGCGCGGATTAGCAAGGCCTACCTCCCAGAACCAGATGTCGTGGCCGTTGGCCATGAACCCAAAGGGAGCATAGGGCTGCTTCTTCGCGATCTCGGTGACGTAGTGCCGGAGTTGTTCGTCGGCATCGCGTGCATTGCGGGAGCATCGCTTGGCTTCCACGACAGCGAGCACGTTGCCACTTGCGTCATAGAGGCAATAGTCGGTGACGCCGTTCCAGGGCTCCGCGTCATAGCCATCAACTGGAACCTCCAGACCCACCTGCGTGCGGTCATTGAGTCTCCAGTCAGCCGCCCGTAGCTGCGGGTCGATATGCTGGGTACGGGTTCGGGCTTCGTTGATAGTCACCTGGTCTACCGGCTGAAAGTTTATGGATTTGGGAACGCGAGATGTGTATTTTCTATGACAGGTCAAACTCAAT
>JANNRD010000314.1:0-2808 GCA_031401095.1 Acidobacteriota bacterium | reverse complement strand
GCACGGCAACGCATTCCGGCATTGAGGATCGGCAAACATGGTCAGTTGCAGGAGTGGCTCGAGGACTATGATGAGCCCGACCCAGGCCACCGCCACATCTCACATCTCTTTGCCCTACATCCCGGCAGTGAGATCACTCTTCGGGGGACGCCGCAGTTGGCGCGTGCTGCGCGGACCTCACTCGAACGGCGACTTCAGGCAGGCAGCGGTCACACTGGGTGGAGCCGCGCGTGGATTATCAATTTCTGGGCACGCCTCGAGGAAGGCGATAAGGCGCACGAGAATATCCTCGCACTTCTCGCGAAATCGACCCTCCCCAACCTGCTCGATAACCATCCGCCGTTCCAGATTGACGGAAACTTCGGCGGCACTGCAGGGATGGCGGAACTGCTGCTGCAGAGCCACGCTGGCGAGATAAGCCTGCTGCCGGCACTCCCGCGGACATGGCAGAGTGGGTCGATCAAGGGTCTTCGGGCTCGCGGCGCAATCACTGTCGATATAGCCTGGACGAGTGGCGCGGCCACATTGGCGTTGCTGCGCGCGGATGTCGCAGGTACTCACAAGATCCGACCGCCACACGGACAACATCTTGTGTCCGTCCGCGAAGGTGGGAGACGACTTCCTCTGACAGTCGATGCTCAAGGCCTTGCAACCGTGAAAATGGTCGCGGGCCACGGATATCATCTGAGCTTTCGTTGAACCCAGAACTACTGAAAGCCTGTTGGACCCAGGTAAAACGGGAGTCTGAAATGCGTCGGAGAGACTTTCTTTGGATGCCAGCAGCCGCGGTTCTCACCCCCAGCGTGTTCGCCAGCCAAATCGACATGAGAGCGATCGACCGCAAACGAATTCTCGATGCTGCGAACAAGTACCTCATCGAATCGCCCGTCACCCTGACAGCGACACGGAGTCCGCGCAGCTCCGGTGGACAACACGATTTCTTCTCCGAAGGAGACTACTGGTGGCCTGACCCCGACAATCCCTCAGGTCCTTACATCCAGCGGGACGGGATGACAAACCCTCAGAATTTTGTCGCCCATCGTCAGGCGCTCATGCGCCTCAGTCTACAGGTACCGGCGCTGACGGCTGCGTGGATGCTAACTCGTGATCGACGTTACTCCGCGCACGCGGTCAAACATCTTCGCGCCTGGTTTCTTGACGAAGAGACTCTTATCAATCCGCACCTCGAGTACGCTCAGGCGATCCAAGGACGATTCACGGGACGTGGCATCGGTATCATCGATACCATCCATCTGGTCGAAGTGGCCCGTGCGTTGAACGTTCTTGACCAGGGTCTTGTCCTGACCAGCGCTGAGGCTCATGGGCTGCGAGCGTGGTTCTCGAGATACCTTACGTGGATGACAACACATCAATACGGGAAGGATGAGCGCGACGCGAAGAACAACCACGGAACCTGTTGGGTCATGCAGGTTGCGGAGTTCGCGCGGGACGTCGGACGAGGTGACCTGACAGCGTTCTGTCGCGAACGCTTTGAGAAGGTTCTGTTACCAAACCAGCTCGCGGTGGACGGGAGCTTCCCGCTTGAATTGCGGCGAACAAAACCGTATGGCTACTCGCTCTTCAATCTCGATGCCATGGCAACTATCTGTCAGATCCTCTCGACTCGGGAAGACAATCTCTGGACGCTTGCACTTCCGGATGGGCGCGGCATGGGCAGAGCGATGGAGTTCATGTTTCCGTATATTGCAGACAAGAAGAAGTGGCCCTATCCGGCGGATGTCATGTATTTCGACCAATGGCCAGTTCGACATCCAAGTCTGCTCTTTGGAGGTCTGGCCCTCGGGCGACCGGAGTATCTTGCGCTTTGGAGAAAGCTCAATCCTGATCCGACCGTGGAGGAGACCATTCGTAACTACCCTCTTCGCCAGCCGGTACTTTGGCTGCGCAAATGACTGACCAACTGGACTTTGTGTCCAGTCGTCCTTCTCGCACTTTGCCGTCCATGTGTCCTTGTTAGGCACTTGACTGCGCCAGTCGCCTGTGACAAGTTGAGCGCGTTTGACAGGCTAAGATTCTACTGGCTATCGTGTTATCGGGTGCTCGGAAGGCAAGGCGTCAGCAGGTCTGGTCCTTTAAATACAGAGTGCGGGCCCGGTAGCTACCGCCCGGCTTGCAAAGACAGTAAGACACCTCGTCAGATCGGGTTTGCCCATTCCCACATCAGTCCAGGCAAATCGAAACGGGGGCCGAACCGGGGGATTTATGAGAAGACTCCTGCGCCACGTCCTTTCAGCTCGGAACCTGACGGTTACGGCCCTCTGTTTGACGCTAACTGTCATCGGGCTGGCCTACCTCTTGCCACGCGTCTTCCGCAACAGCGTGGCGGCTCAGAGTGGGACGGACAAGCGACTCAGCGAGGGCGTGCTGCAGCAGATCAGGGCTCTTGTCGACGAGAAGAACTCGCGCTCTGCTGCCCAGCAAAAACTCGATTCACAACTGCTCTATGCGATCAAGATGCGCCGCGGTGAAGAGATCGCCCCGGGCGTCCGCCAGCTCAGCGTCAGCGTCGAGGTCGATGCAGACGGCAGGACCGATGTTGATATCACGGCCATCGTCGGTGGCACCCTGACTGAGGACCTCATCGCGCTGGGAGCGGAAGTCATGGCTGTCTACCCACAGTACAACAGCATCCGTGCCACAGTCCCGCTCGATCAACTGGAAGCGATTGCGGACTTCGCCGAGGTGCGTTTCATCCAGGCGAAAGAGGAGCCGCAGTACCTGCGTCACGTAGCGCGCGAGAGAGCGAACGGGGCAGCGGTTGGTGAACAACTGCCGCCTGGCTTTTTG
>JANNRD010000313.1:0-2568 GCA_031401095.1 Acidobacteriota bacterium | reverse complement strand
AGACTGTGGCCAGGTAGCTCAGTTGGTAGAGCAACGGACTGAAAATCCGTGTGTCGGGGGTTCAATTCCCTCCCTGGCCACCACGATATTCCCAACAGGCACAAATAGTTAGGGCGACCGAAAGCGGTCGCCCTTTTGCTTTCCAAGATGCCTCTGTGTGCCAATTTCTTGCCATCCGCAACTACCTTCGTCCGGGTCTACCTCGCGGTGCTCGCTTCGGATTGGATCTCGGACGGCTGGCTGATGGCGCAACGGGCACTGGTCCTTGCGGGTTCAATTCCACAGAGTAGCGCGGCACGAAGGCGCGACTGGTAGTGCGCGCACCTTGGATACGATCCACCCGATAGCTGCGATGCTCGTCTCGATCCGTATTCCAGGCGTGCAGGATGATGTCACCGTCCCGCGTTCGGCGAAGCGAATAGGGCTCAATGCTCCGCGTAGATCCTCGATAGTCCAGTTCGACCAAAAGGCGGTTGCCGGCCGCAAAGCGAATGATCTCTATGAAGGACTGGACGCGCCCCGAAACAGGTAAACGGAGGTCGCGTTGTCGAAGGACAACTTCGCCCGCGGCAATAGCATAGGCCGCCGGTATCACTGGCGCTACACCACGCGTGAGCCAATCAAATAAGCCCGGCAATTCATCCCAGAAACTCTGGTAAGGTGGTATCGCTGGAAGCTGGTGCGCGAGCATGTTGTCCCAGAGATTCTCCAATTCAGCGCGGTGCTGCTCGAGGTCGTCGAGAACCGGGACATTGATGCCTTTGAATTCGCACTTCTGCCGAAGTACATCCAGAAGAACTGAGGCGGATGGACGGGCCTCGACATTTCGGAATAGGTTGACGACATCGTAGAGGTCGCGTGGGCGTGTGCGTTCCGCAAGCGCTCTCACCTTCTCGCCAAGCAGTTCTTCGTAGGCATATGCCAGCACGTCGATGCCATCAGGAGGTGCGTCGCTGTAAGGATGAAACACGCTCATTCGCCGCGGCGCAAGCACGATCCGCTCATCCGCCGTGAGATCGAGTTTGATGCGTGGCAGATCGCGAGTAGCCACAGGCCCACGGTAGCTAACCTTGCCCTGGCAAGAGATTGTGCCGCGTGGGTTGGTGTAGATGTCAAAACTCTGGAGGTGCGACGGAAACTCGATACCCGTCCGCTCGTATATCGAGTCCGCAATCTCACCAAAGGCTTGCTTAAGGAAAGCGTCGTCAATATGAGCGGCGTCGGTCAGGGTGAAATCGAGGTCTTCCGAGAAACGGTAAGTCTCGAAGAAACACTTTTTCAGGCAAGTGCCGCCTTTGAAAAGCCAGCTATTGCCCAATTCGGCGTGCGCGCCAATCCCCGCAAGCATCCACCCCAGGACATAGTCTTTCTCCACTACATTGGGCATCAGGGACATTCGCGATGCCATATCGAGTATTTCGCGCCTGTCGATCATGTGCGCAACACTCTCCAGTATGATGGAATCCAGATGCGCCAGCGCGTCACGAGCTTGGTGCAATCTTCCGTCGGATCGAGCTTGATCGTGCCTTTAGTAAGCCGATCACGACAAGCTTGCATAAGCTGCTCTTCGCTGTGCCGTTCGGCCAGGAAGCCTAGACGCTTGAATACCGCGCCGTTACCAAGTCGCTCGCTGTAGTCGATCAACAACCGGTCATTGCGACCCTTATGCTTGAGGTACTCGGTAAAACAGTCGGCAACCTGCTGGATGCCGCCACCGATTCCGGGATCGTCGAGCATATCCACGACCGTTCGTTGCATATCGGAGACCATCACTTTCGTGCGCCCGCGCCACACCGTCTTGCAGCCAAAAATCTTCCGCTCGTGAACGTGCTTGATCGTGAAGGTAACGCCATGCCGCCGTTGCGATTTCTGACGCAGGTGCTCAGTAGTCAAAACAACAACATCATTGAACAGTTGCTCGGTGAGGTCCCAGTAGTGCGCCGCTGTGCGTCCGCCTATATAGGCGCGCGCAAACAGGCTCGGTACGAGTACCCACGGATCCGCTAAAACATGCTCACTGTTCAGTGAATCGAGTGTTGCGGGTACGTACAAGCCGCGTCGAATGCGCCGCAGCCATCCCTGGCTCGCCCAGCGCGCTAAGGTCTTCGCTGCCGTGATGCGGTCCAGTTCCAGAACGCGAACTGCGTCCTTGACCTGAATGACGTCGCCAGTGCCCGCCACTAGTTGAGCGAGTTTCCGCCGACCTTCGGGAATGATGGCGATAGTATGTTCCAATTGCTGCATTTCCTTAAATTAATGAATTTCTACATACAGAGTATACTATTCCGAAGGGAATTCAACTACCATCTGCTTGCTGCAATTCCACATTCAAAGGAACTATGGCAAACGTATAGTAGCGCCCATCTCTGGTCGTGCACAGCGATAACCTTAAAAGCTGGCTCCGTCATTTAGCGAGTTTGATGAATTGGGTAGACGGCGACTTCGATCTTAGGGCTCCCTTACCCAAACTCTGTGAGCAAATTGGCTCAATTCTCATCGCTAGTGACTGAGATTGGGCGTAGGCTCGTTGGGTAAGGAACAGAAGGATGCATCGTCTGCAAAAGGACT
>JANNRD010000312.1:0-1706 GCA_031401095.1 Acidobacteriota bacterium | reverse complement strand
CGCGACTCGCCGCCAGAGCTCGCCCGGCTATTCCCCGGGCCATATGCGTCGATGAGCACGACGCGAAATCCGGTTTGTCTAAGGAAGTATGCGCTCCACGCGCCGAAGACTCCGGCGCCAATCACCGCGACATCGTATTTTCTCTCTCGTGTCTTCATTTGATGATGGCTGTTCGATGGTCTGCGAACGAGACTATAATCACTGCAGCTAACATAATCCAGAGCGAAGAATGACCAACGGAAGGCAGAGCCAAAAGGGGGCGCGATCCAGGAACTCGATATGAGCAGCCCATCACAAAGTGAACTTGTGGATGAAGCGTTGGGGTTGATCGCAGCGGCCAACCCACGCGTCGTCAATCTCGAGCTATGGACTGAGCTGGTGGCTGGCGCTATCCGCATGGCACCCGCGAAGGACGAAGTCTCGAGGATTGCCTCGCAGCTTGGCGAAGCGAGAGCCACGGGGGCTGCGACGGTTGAATCCCTTGTCAACGAGTTCTCGATGGTGCGGCGTATCCTTGAGGATCTCGTCACGAGTGACGGATCGGCCGGGCAAGCAAGGAAGAAGTGGGAGATCGTGCGGGCAAGTCTCGATACGGCTCTCGCGTCTGCAATCTCGGCATATACTCAAGTTCGATCGACGCAGGCGCGGCGCGATCCGGTAACCGGATTGGCCGATCGCGCCGCCTTTGAGGTTTGCCTCCTCGAGGAAATCGACCGCGCGAAGCGTTATCAGCGCCAGTTCACGTTGGTCTTGTTTGACCTCGATCATTTCAAGAGCATCAACGACCAGCTCGGTCATCTCGAGGGTGACCGCGTTCTCGCCGAAGTTGGGCGCGTGCTCACCCGGACATTGCGCCGCAGTGATCAGGTCTTTCGTTATGGTGGCGATGAGTTTGCTGCTCTCTGTCTCGAAAGCGGGGAAGACGCGATCGGAAGTGTCTTGCGACGGGTCGAAGGCAGCCTTGCCAGTCTTGGCAGCCTCGGGATCAGTGCCGGGGTCGCATCGTTTCCGAGCGAGGCGAGTGATGGGCTTGGCCTGGTCAGGCTGGCCGATGAGCGACTCTACGAATGCAAACGCGGTCGCCGCGGGAGGTAACCTGCCGCGTTAAATCGGCAGGCGCAGTCGCGCCTCGCATCCACGTCTATCGCGCCGGTTCTCGAGTGTCAGGGTCCCGCCGTGTCCCTCGGATATCTGGCGGCTGAGGGCAAGTCCGATTCCCGAACCACCCGGTTTGGTCGTAAAGAACGGGACGAACAGGTTGGCGGTATTTGACAATCCCGGTCCTTCGTCCTCAACGAGCACTTCCAGAAAGCCATTTGCAACCTTCCAGCCGATCCCGACATGGCTGCCCGTCGCGCCCGTCTCCAGAACTGCATCGACGGCATTGCGGAGGAGATTGATCAGAAGTTGATCCAGTTGATCGCGGTCCGCGCTGATGGTGGTCTCGGGTCCGGGGCGCAGATCGACCTTAATCCTTGTCTCAATTCCGATTGCGTGTTCAACCCATTCGGTGACGTTGAGCGGGTGTCGGTTCGGTGCAGGAAGCCTGGCGAGGTGCGCATAGGCGCTCACGAACCGGCTCAAAGCATCAGCCCTCGAGGCGATCACACTGAGACCTCTCTGCAGGTCATCCTCCCAATCCTCCGGACGACGATCACGCGCGAGAAGGCTCTCGAGACTGCCGGCGATCGACTTGATCGGCGCCA
>JANNRD010000311.1:0-22432 GCA_031401095.1 Acidobacteriota bacterium | reverse complement strand
CCCGGCGTAGATGTTCTCAATGACCGGGTACTTCCTCAGAGGATCGAACTTCAATGGCCGAAAAATGACGCCCCAGATCTCGGTCCTTCCGTCCCGGGCGAGGGAAGTGAAGACCTCAGGCGGTCGCCATCCCACCCTGCTCAATTCACCGATGTCCGCACGCTCGATCTCACTCAAGACCCTCTTGTCCGCCGATAGCCGCAGCTCAGAGACAGTCGGTAGATCGACGCGAGACCAGGTGTCGAGGTAGTACTTCATGTCGGGCGAGAAGCTGACCGCGTGGTTCGCGTCTGCATCGGTCAGCGTCACGAGCCCGGTTCCGTCAAAGTTTATGCGGTAGTAATGGGTGAAGTAGGGGTCCTTTCCTGAGTACATTCCGCTTGCCTGGAACCAGACCTGACGTTTCTCCTCGTCGACCTTGGCAACCTCGCGTACGACCCACTGCCCCTTTGTGATCTGATTCCTGACCTTGCCGGTGAGACCGTCCAAAAGGTAGAGGTGATTCCAGCCGTCGCGCTCGGACATCCAGATCACGTCCTTCCCGTCGCTGAGGTCAAATCGGAACTTCTTTCCGGAATAGCAGAAGAAGGTCCTCGGTTCTTCGCTGATGACGGCGCGTGATTTGGCCGTTGCAGCATCGACTTCGATGACACGATAGACCTGGTGGCCGCGCTCGTTGTACTCGAAGGTGAAAGCGCGGCTGTCTTTGCGCCATTCAATTCGAGTCAATTGGTAGGGATTGGGAAACAGGGCCTCATCGATCGCGAACTGCTTCGGATTGACCACGTCAAAGAGCACGGGCTGCGGCGCGTCCAGCTCATCGCCGGGTTTCGCGTAGTCCAGTGTCATGTACTTTGGCTGCAACTGGTCGCCGGGTGAGGCCTGAACGTATTGAATCTTGCGGTTGTAACCCGGGCGGACCCGATAAACGGCCAGTTTTGTCGAATCGGGTGACCAGACAAGGGAGGCAATCGCGTAGTAGTTTCCTTCGGACCCGTCAAAGCTCAGCGCTACGCCTTCGGTCTTACCCTTTGGCCGGACGTGCACATTGAAGTTGTTGATCCACGCCTCCCATTTGCCGTCCGGTGAGATCTTTGTTTCAGCCTGAGGGAAATTGTAGCGCGGTCCGGGAATCCCATTGAGGGCGCCGGTACGCCGCTGCCCGCCAACGCCGCCAGGTCCGCCTGGCGGAAGCTGTTTGCAGGAGTAGTCCGCCAACTCACACTTCCATCTATTGTCAGCGGAAAGGAACTCGATGCTTTTCTCGCCGTCAACAAAGGTGATCGTCGTCAAGGGTAGTTTGAGGGCCGAGTACTTTGCGTTCACGGCAGCAGAGAGCGAGATGGCCAGCCTTTCGTGATCAAAGGCCGGTCTTTTCTGCAGAGTCTCCGCATCCACCCAGACGAATTCATTGCCGCCCTTGACTGCCTTGCGATACCAGAAGTGGTTGGTCTGGGCAATCCAGGTCGCGCGCTCAGGGAGGTTGCTCGCGCGCGAGAGATACTCTTCGCGCAGGTTCAGGGCGCGTTCGTAGTCCGACATCGTACCCTGCGCGCTACTCAATGGAGCAAGCAGCACGGGAAGCACGAGAAAGGTGATGATCTGCAGCGGCAAAAGAGTGCGTTTCATTTCATTGCTCTCCGTGGTTTGTGCGGCCGGTCTGTCTTGGAGCTTTGAAGGTTAACGCAAAGGCGCAAAGGCGCAAAGGCGCAAAGGGGAAGTTGCCTCGCCTGGCAGGCTGCAGCACTACTCAGGTGATAGTCGGTGCACTGGGCGCGCGACAACTAGTGAGCGCTTATGAACCACGCTGACACGTACGGTACGTGGTTCCTGGCGGCCCTGGCCGGCTCGAGTGGCAAGGGTTTTTCTCTTTCGAGCAGCAGCGCGTTCGTGTGGGCTACTGTGGGAAGAGTTTGCTTCTGAGATTGTCTTTGAGCTTTGTGCCGGCCTCGAATGCCGCGTCGGCCTTTTTGCGCACCAGATCAAGATTGAAGGTGTGCCAGGTAACCTTGGCTTCTAACAGCATGTCTTGCGCAGTCTTCAGTTGCTTTTGGGCGTCACTGACATCCAGCTTCTTGTTTCCGGCCTGCTCCAATAGCCGGCCAGCCCAATCGACGACGAACTTGGCGCGTCTGATTGACTCCATCGTTTCACTGGCATTTATCGGAATCTCAGGTCGCTTGGGCATGAGGGTGTTAGTCGAGTCGTGGCAGCTTGAACAAAGAACGGCGGTCTGTTCACCGGTGTAGATGACCTCTGAAGCCATGTGCGCGTGGCAGGTGTTGCACGACGGCCCCAGCCCAACGGATTTTAGATTCTGGTAATGCTTACTCTGGACGAAACTACTGACGATGGCCTGATGACAGGAATTGCAGGTATCGGGGACGTTCCTGGGATTGAGCTTGCTCTCGGGGTCCTTTTGCGGCAATACGCCAGCGTGGGCCTTCCTCTCATCCGTAGCGCTCGGATCACCTCCGTGACACTTGTCACACCCGATCGCTTTGTCTCTATGAATCGACATATGCCATTCGCCATACCGGCTGGTCAGGCGCAGCGGGTTCATGATCCTTGAATGGCAAGTCACACAGTTGTTGCCTTTAAAAGCAGCCAGAACATCTTGCTGCGACGAGGTAGCACCGCCAACCGAGCCGGCGATTGAAGCCACTCCAAACAGCAAGAATACGCCAATCACAGTAAGCTTTGTCAGCATACCTGACCTCCCGTGCGTGAGCCGCAACCCTGGCAACCGATTGGTCTGTTGATCAAGCCCTGCTCCAACGGCTTCGGCTTCAGGCGCGGCGACCAAAGAGGTTGGCTACGCAGTAACGAATGACCAATCGCGCGCCGACAATCGGACCCACAAAGAAGGATGGCCGCTTTCCCGCTGTAGCTGTGCGGCCTCGTTGATGATCAAAAGAATCGCAACTTGAACCTTCCGAATTCAATTAGCTTGTGCGCATTCTAGCCCCTCGCTGATGTAAAGGTCGGTGATGGCCATCACAGGGCTCTGTGATGAACGGCACGCGGGTGGCTTCCTGCCGGGATCCTTGCGGGCGGCAAGGACAAGGTGCAACGCAGGCCGGCATAGGCCTTTGAAAACACGAAACGAGGTTGCGTTTTACCGTTCATCGCTTATTCTGAGCACAGGATTTCGGGAAGAAGTCTGGAATCCCCACCACATCGATCAAGCAAATTCTTCTATCCCTGGAGGTTTCTCCCATGAAGCGAGTCCGTCAACTACTCTCACTCTCTTTCTTGTTGTTGCTGGCAACGACCACTGCGATGCCGCAGGCGGTAAAAGCAAAGAAGGCTCTCGCAGTCAACGGCCAAAGTGAACTCATCCGTGATGAATTCGGTGTGCCGCACGTCTTTGCGGCAACACTTGAGGATGCTGCCTTCGCGATCGGCTATGGGCAAGCCGAAGATCGACTCGAGGAGCTGCTCAGGAACTATCGCAAGGCCGAAGGAACAATGTCGGAGGCATTTGGTCCGGAGTGGTTACGACATGATTACCGCCAGCGGATGTGGCAACACTCCGCGATCAGCCGCGCGCGCTGGAATGATGTCAGCCCCAGGATGCGAATCTGTCTCGAGGCCTTTCAGGAAGGCGTTAAACAGTTCATGCAGGAGCACCCCGAGCAAGTGCCTAAATGGGCTCCGACGCTTCATCCCTCGCAGATCATCGCGCTTGGCCGGTACATCATCTGGGGTTGGCCGGAAGGCGAAGCTGCAGGCGATCTGCGACGCGGCGGGATTGAACCCGATCCGGTCGCATACCGTGGTTCAAACCAGATGCTGCTCGCGCCGGCAAGAACCTCGATGAAAGCGCCGATTGCTGTCATCGATCCACACTTGAGCTGGTATGGGGAGTTTCGCTTTTACGAGATCCGCATCTATGCCGGCGACTATGCTGTCTCAGGCGTCAGTATTCTTGGAGTGCCGTTCCCGGTTCTCAGCCACAGCCGTTGGGCTTCAGTTGCGATGACGACTGGTGGACCCGACACCTCAGATATCTACGAAGAGGAGCTCAATCCTGCAAACCCGCGCCAATACAAATACGATGGACGGTGGCGTGAAATGACCCGCCGCACCGAGAAGATCAAGGTCATGGTCGATGGCAAGTTGACCGAGAAGGAAGTAGAAATCGAGTCCTCCCATCATGGCCCGATCGTCGCCCACAAAGGCGGTAAGGCTTATGCGATGGCCATTCCGTATTTTAACGAGATCGGCCTCACTGATCAGGTCTACGAAATGAACACGGCTCGCAATCTGGGCGAGATGAAGAGAGCTCTCTCGAAGCTGCAACTCATGGCCCAGAACATCATGGTGGGTACGGTTCAGGGCGACATCTACTATCTCCGCACCGGCCGCGTTCCGATTCGTCCAACCGGCTTCGACTTCAACAAGCCGGTCCCGGGCAATACCTCCGCCAGCGAATGGAAGGGGATCTATCCAATGGAGGATCTGGTGCAGATCACCAACCCTCCGCAGGGATACATGCAGAACAACAATATCTCGCCGTTCGCGATGATGAAGAACAGTCCGCTCGTGCCGGAGAAGTACACGGATCGTTCCTGGGTGTACAACGATGAGAAGCGCGCACCGCATCAGCGGGCCGCGATGACACTCGATGAGCTCGACGCCGCAAAGAATGTGACCATCGAAGATGCGATCAAGCTGGCGTTCAGCACCCGTGTCCATAGGGCAGAGGACTGGCAGACTCGATTGAAGGCGGCGTGGTCGAAGGCCGGCAACGTGAGTGCCGGAAGGAGCGCGGACGCATCGCTTGTTTACCGCCAGATCGAGACCTGGAATCTTCGCAGCGATCCCGACTCAACCGGCGCGCTGGCGTTCTATGCCTTCAAGATGTCGCTCGCAGACAAACTTGAACAGGCGGCGGTGGAAGTGCCGCAAACGATGACGGATGAGAAACTGGTGACGGCTGTGGTCAAGGGGACTGAGTGGCTGAAAAACACCTTTGGCTCGGTCGAGGTTCCCTACGGTCGATATTTCCGGGTCGGGCGAACCGGTGGCAAGACCTACCCTGTTGGTGGTGGCACGGTTCGAGAAGCCGGGATGGCGACCCCGCGCGCGATCAGCTTTCAAAAGGTCGGAAACGAAATGGTCGGCGCGGGTGGCCAGACTTCAACCCAGATTGTGATTCTGACAAAGACTCCGCAATCCTTCGCGATCATCCCGCTTGGCGAGAGCGATCACGAGGCGTCCGGTCACTGGGACGATCAGGCAGAAAAGCTCTTTAGCAGGGGACGTGCGAAGTCAACCTACTTTCTGAACAAGGCCGAGCTGTTGAAGCACGTCAGCTCCAGAAAGATTCTGACTCGCGGGAAGGCAATGAGCGCCTCTCGCTAAGTTAGATTGAGACTTCTCTTGCCTGGCTCTGATTCTGCAAAAGTGCGGTTTGTGCGATAAATCTACAACCAGCAGATCTGCTTTCAGGAGATAAGACAATCGACAGGCCTCTGTTTCCGACGTGCGAATTGTCTTTACGGAAGACGATTGGGCGCGTTGCCAAGCCTGCGTGCCCCACCAACTGAAATAGTAGGAACTATATGAAACCTCGCCGCGCATTTCTGCTAATCCTGGTGCTACTACGTCCGCCCTGTGTGTTGGGCGCGACGGAACTATATGATGTCATTCTGCGAAATGGGCTAGTCATTGATGGCACGGGCGGCAGGGGCTATCGCGCCGACATCGCGGTGCGCAACGGCTTCATTCATCGCATCGGCGGTCTAGGTGACAGCAAAGCCACCATAGAGCTGGAGGTCAGTGGCCTGGTCGTTGCACCGGGGTTCATCAATCTGCACAGCCACGCGACGTTCGCTGGCGTGCGGACGGCGGTGAATATGCTGACGCAGGGCGTGACCACGGAGATCATCAATGCGGATGGCGCAGGCAGCCTGAACATCACCAAACAACTCAGCGATTTCAGCGCTGCGGGGTTGGCGGTGAATCTCGGAGGGTACGTTGGATTCAATTCCGTCTGGACTTCGGTGATTGGACAGGCGGATCGTCGCCCCACTCCGGCTGAGACTCAGAAGATGCGCGACCTGCTGACAGAAAACCTGAAGCAGGGCGCGTGGGGCGTTTCCGCAGGGTTGGATTACAAACCCGCCTATTTCGCGCGCACCGGCGAAGTGATTGCCGTGATGCAGGCCGCTACGCCGTGGCGCACCAACTTTCCGAATCACGACCGCCTGACGCCCGAATCCAATTTCAGCAGCCTGAAGGCCATCGGTGAGACCATCGAGATTGGAGAGAGGTCCGATGTCATGCCTGTCGTGACGCACATGAAAGTGCAGGGGCACGAACAAGGCAACGCCGCAAAGGCTATCTCTACGATGCGCGAGGCATCGGCGCGCGGGCACGAAACTGTCGCTGATATTTACCCATATCTGGCTGGTCAGACAGGCTTGGGCGCACTGTTCGTTCCGGCTTGGGCGGTAGAAGGCGGACGGGTGGAGATGCTGAAACGATTTGCAGACCCGGCTTTACGGGCCCGCATCGCGCAGGAAATCGAAGCTGCGATCAGGGCTAGAGTTCTTACGCCGGAGAACATTTATGTTTCTTCGCACCAGCGTCAGTTCACGGAGTACATGCGCGAACGCAATGCAGGAGCGGGCGAAACGATGATCAGCATTCTCGAAAAAGAGAACCCGACGGCGATCCTGAAATTTGGCGCTGAAGCAGATTTGATTGAGCTGTTGCGCTACCCGGGCAGCGCCGTTTCCTGCGATTGTGGAGCGGTGGAAGCCAATCCCGGTTTGCATCCACGGTATTTCGGCACCTTCCCGCGAGTGCTTGGACACTACGTGCGTGAGACAAGGGTGCTGACGCTGGAAGATGCCGTGCGCAAAATGACGGGACTGCCCGCGAGCATCATCGGCCTCGCCGACCGAGGCTTGCTGGCGGTTGGGATGACGGCAGACATCGCGGTCTTCGATCCGGCAATGATTATCGATCATGCGACCTATGAACAGCCAACGCTCGCATCCGCTGGCGTTCTCCACGTGCTTGTCAATGGGCGCTTTGCGCTGCGCGATGGAAAAGCAAGTGGAGAAAGGGCCGGGCGCGTACTGAGTCGGGCGCCTGATTTGCCAAGCCGGCCGATGCGTCCGCAACAGGCGCAGTCAATCTCGGTGAAAACTGTCGGCCTCACGCTTGAACTGACGCAGGCACCCAATGGCAAGGCGCACGGCAGCTTTCGTTTAGCTGATACAAAAAATAAAGTTGAGATTCGTATGCGAGAAGCCGGAAGGTTGCAGACGCACGGCAAATGGGCCAGCTTCACGGCCCGTGTGCGCAGTAACCAAAACTCAGGAGAAAGAACCGCGCTGGTTATTCTCGATGGTGGTAATCCCTTGAGCGCCTACGCCACGATTCGCGTTGAGCTCGAAGGCGGCCAGCGTTGGGAAGCCACGCTTGCTCCCAATGAGTACAAGATCAACGTAGGGAAATAGTCTTTCGATTACAACCACTCCAAGTTGAGGCGTCAAGTCAAGCGGAGATGACCTTGCTCTATAGGGCCCAAAGCATAGGAAACTCTGTCTTGCTGGTCCGTCCTTGCTTCCTTTAGTCCGGTGAAGCAGGGCCAAAGCTCGCGCCACGTCCGGTCAGTAATTCTCTGAGCACAGACCTGTGACACCGATTTTCATCTTCGCAATAACAGCCCAATGAAAAACTGGTCTGATGTGATAAGGCGGCCAGCAAATCAAGCACGCGACCTGCTTGCGACTGCTGTAACTCGGCGCGAAACTTGCGTTTGAACGTGGCCCAGGCCTGATCGTTATCAGCTTGTTTGGCTTCGGCGATCAATTCCGGGCTGGGGGACAGATTAGGCATCCATACATCATAGAAATCCTGCCTCGCAAATTCTGATTTCGGCACGCCGCGCGGAGGCCGCCGCACTGTCCCCAGGCGAAGCCCTTCATTTGCAGTTCGCGGTGAACCCAGTTGTACAATTCGCAGCGGCATTTCGCCTCCGATTTCACGCTGGCCGGTCAACTGCTGAAAGTCCGGCGCCCTGTCTGCTAATCGATCCTGCCGGGCCCGAGCACGATCGCGCTATAGGCGACTGCGACTCTTCCGCTCTTGTTTGCATACGAGTGTTTCTGATCGCCACGAAAGACAACGACATCTCCCGGGGCTAGTTCGTATTTGTCGCCGGCAACCATCAGTTCCACATGGCCAGATTCGCAGGCCAGATACTCTCTCGTTCCAAGGCGGTGAGGGATTCCGGTCATCTGGGCTCCCGGTGAAAGCTCCATTCGCTCGAGCTCCATCCCATGGAGATGATCGGGGAGCAGCTTCCGCACGAGCACTCTACCGCGCTCCCTCCGCGGAATGGAAGCAGCCAGATACAGTCTTGCCTGCGCCTTTGGCGGACTGATCAACTCCTCGATCGGCACCTGCAACGCAGCCGCGACCTTTGCCAACACGAGTACCGTTGGGTTCGCCGTTCCCGATTCAAGATTTGACCACGTCGGCCTCGGTACACCTGAAAGCCGCGCCAGCTGCTCCTGCGTCAAATTCCGGCTTTGCCGCAATTGCCGAATGTTCTGCGCGATGTTTCGAGCAATCGCCTCTTCCATAGTGTCTATCTCATTATCATTCTGCCAATAGATTGTCAATTGCGATGATACATCAGCGGAGCCGAGATATCATCCGGGTGTCAGGAGGAAGGAGGTGGTTTCATCAATGGTCGATTTCAATGAAAAGTCGGTGGTCATCACTGGGGGCAGCAGGGGGTTAGGCCGCGCTCTGGCCCGTCGGCTGGCGGGGGAAGGCGCGAGGGTTCTACTCGTCTCGCGGAACAAGCAGGAACTTGATGAGGTAGTCAATGAGATCAGAGAGTGCGGAGGTGCTGCCTTTGGTGTCGTCGCGGATGTTGGAGACAAGGATAGTGTCTACCCGATCGTTGGTCAGGCAGCGGCTCTCATTGGTCCGGTAGACATCCTCATCAACAACGCCAGTACGCTGGGACCGGTTCCACTGCGGTTGCTGCCGGAGACTGATTGCGAGGAGTTCGAACGGGTGCTCCAGGTCAATACCATCGGTCCTTTCCGGCTCATGAAGGCAGTCGTCGGGTCGATGGTCCTGCGAGAAGCCGGCATGATCGTCAATGTCTCGTCTGACGCAGCAGTAGAAGCCTACCCAACCTGGGGTGCTTACAGCGCCTCAAAGGCGGCACTTGACCATTTGACAAGAATCGCAGCGACTGAGCTGGCGGGAACGAGCGTCCGATTCCTCAGCATCGATCCCGGAGAGATGAACACGAAGATGCACGCCGATGCGATGCCTCAGGCTGACCCCGGCAGTCTCGAAGGCCCTGACGTGGTCGCGGAGAGGATCGTTTCGATCCTCAAGTTATCCGGTGCCATCGCAAGCGGATCGAGGCTGATCGCCTCAGATTGGAAGGCTTGAGATGAAGGCAGCACGGGCCCCGCGCACTGATACACGGCGCGTCAGATTGATGGTCGTCAAGAACGGTGTCATCGAGCATAGCTGGATGGGGTTCTTCTCAGATCATCTGGACGCTGGCGACGTCATAGTCGTCAATGACGCGGCCACGGTCCCAGCGTCACTGCACGGTCGAGACCCGGAGGACAACATAATTGAGATTCGACTGATAGCTCATCTCGGTCAACAGGTCTGGCAGGCCGTTGCCTTCGGGGCGGGCAACTGGCTGACGCCGACCGAAGACAGACTGCCACCACCGCGGTTGAGGGTGGGCGATCAAATCGTGTTCGGACCAGACTTCGGAGCGACGGTTGTCGCAGATAGCGAGTTGTCAGAAAGACTGCTGAGGCTCGAGTACAAAGTCTCAGCCGAAGAGTTCTGGCGCTGCCTGTACAAGTATGGAAGGCCCGTGCAGTACTCGTACATGGCCGAAGAAGTGAAGCTGTGGTCAGTGCAGAACATCTACAGCAGTCGGCCATGGGCAGTTGAAATGCCGAGCGCAGGCTACGCTATCAACTGGAGTCTCATGCTGGGGCTGATCAACAAAGGGGTGAAGGTCGTTGCTTTGACGCACGGGGCAGGAATCTCCTCAACCGGCGATGCACTGATCGATGCGGAGCTACCGTTTGCTGAGAGGTTCGAGATCCCGCGTCCGACGGTAGATGCGGTAGCGCACGCGAAGGTCGAGGGTCACCGAGTAATTGCGATTGGGACGTCGGTCGTCCGGGCCCTCGAGAGTGCCGCGCTGGGGTTGAGTGGAACCACGAATCTCAAGCTCGGCACAGGATATCGGCTCAGAATCGTCGACGGACTGTTGACCGGTACGCACGATGTCTCTGAGAGCCACTATCAGCTGCTCAAAGCATTCCTTCCCGGCGAGGCGTTGGAGAGTGTCACACGACAGCTCGAAGGAGAGGGTTACCTGACCCACGAGTTTGGCGACCTGTGTCTCGTTCTCAACGCGACAGACGAATTCAAGATCTGAGCAGGGGTCTTGTCAAGCAGGTTGGCCCGCCCTCACCCTTGAGCGCGATCTCCTCACCATCAAACTCCAGGACTTCAACGCCTGCCTCGCGAAGAAGCTCCTTCGTCAGGGGATTGCCGGAAAGGGCGAGACACTTTCTGCGATCAATCGCGAGGATGTTGCATGCCTGTCTGTCGTACTCGGAGAGTGGAACCTCGATCAACTTCATTCCACGGGCAACGAGGCACTCCCTGAAGGACTCGGGAAGCAGGGTCGAATGAACGATGGCAAGGTCCTCATCGAGGACGCTCAAGAGCGACATGAGATGCATGACGGAGCCCGGGAGCACTACCTGAATCAATCGATCAACGAGTCCCTCGGTTAGTTTTCTCAGTTGTCTGATCCCCTCGCCATTGGTCCTGCCGCCGCGGCCGACGGCGAGCGTGCGCCTATCGATCCAGACGACGTCGCCGCCTTCAAGTGTCCCAGCGCCTGTGATTGCACCAAGGATCGGAATGCCCAATTCCGGAAGAAAGCGGCCAATTACTTCGGGCTCCGACCTTCGCAACTCTTTACCCATACGACAGAGGATAGCCCCGCGCTCAGTCACAATTACGGGATCGTGAAGATAGATCGAGTCGAGTCCAACCTGATCGCTCGCTGGCAGAAAACGGATCTCGGGAATGTGAAGGGCGAGCAACTCGGCAAAACGATCGTACTCTCTGACGGCGAGTTCGTAGTCCGGAGGACCGGTGTATTTGAGCTCTTTCGATTGGGCCTGGATGTTCTCCTGACTGCCGAAGGCATCCCGCGCATGCTTGAGCAGGAGGCGTTCGATTTTCCCGACCATCGATTGGCAGCCAAATGGCATTGACTTGTCCTCGGAAGAACAGGAGATGAAGCCCCCATTCTGGGCGCCTGCGCCGATCTAATGCTTCTTCAAGGGATGCTCAAAGCTGAGATAGAAAAGAATACCAACGTCACCACGAGTTGGACCGACGCCGATCGGGATGGAGATGCCGGGTACGATCTGCAGACCGCTTTCGAAGTCGTGCGACCAACGAACGCCCGGATTGAGGAACACCGCGTCCGAACGGCTCTTCAATCCGGGTCCCCGGACCGATTCCGCTCGAGTCCAGACGGCCTCGAACATAACATTGAACCGCTGGTGAGCGAGCCAGATCGGGCTCTGACCAAGGTTGAAGGCCTTGAGGCTGGCTTTCGCACCCAGAGGGTTCTTCGCGCTCGGAGTGTAGGTCATTCCCGCATTCGAATGGGCGACGAACTTGTCGGAAAGCACTGTGCTGACGGGAAGGTTCAGTTGCATCCCAACCGCTCCCGTGCCGAGTTCTCGTGCCCAGTCTCCGGAGGGCAAGAGGACGCTGAAACGCGGTGAAATCGCAACCTTGCTGTTGCCGTTTCCCAGAGTTGATACCGGTAATTGATGGCGATATCGCCAAAGCCCTTGTCAGTATTCGGGCCGCTCCTCAGCCCGAGCACGAGCACGGTCGCGCTGAGCTGATGCTTGAGGCCGAAGACGGGCCACTCTTCAGTAAATGCGTAAACCCAGTTCTTGGTGTCCCACGAGCGCGAGAAGCTGCTGATGTGCTGGATCACACCCGCTTCCTGGTTGTAAGCTTCCTCAAGCAGGAAGCTGTTATCTTGAATCGGTTTCTGCGGGGCCTTTGTCTGCGTCGGCGTCGGTTGCTGCGCTTGAGCAAAGGATGTCCTCGGGGGAAACAAGAGAAAGAGCATGATGAGAATCAGCCGCAAACTACCTCCTTATTCCCACAAATGGGATCTCAACGTCAGATTCCTGGAGTGTGAGGGCCGCCGGTTTGCGCAACTCCAGTTGCAACCAGCGGCACAGAAATTCTCGCCCGCCGAAGTATGTAAGAGACGGTCCGTAAAGAAAAGCGCTCGATAGGCGTTCTCCGAGGACGCGGTCCGGGAGTTCGCCCGGAGCCCGGGCAACATGTTTTGCCCAGGATGCTATTGGCAATCAAATGCCCGCCTGGGATTCATTCTCAAAATATGCTGGAACTTCGGTTACCGTTGGCAGGCATTCAACAAGGGAGCAGATGATTCCGAGGGGAACTGTGTCAGTATTCCAATCAGGTGAGCGATCAACAACCTTTGGAAGAAGGCTCGCGGGCGAGAGGGCGGCCCTTCATCAGCTTACCGATCGGTGGTTCTCAAGAAGTGGATGAGATCGCTGCTTGTTCCACGGTAAGCGGCCGGATTGCCGGACAGTTGCCGTGGCGAAGGAGACCTTTCGTGAAAATTACGCTTGCCGTTTGTCTCCTGCTCTGTTCTTCAGTCTGCGTGACTGAAGCTCGGGCGCAAGAGGTTCAGCGGGATGAGGCCATTCGGATCAATACCACTTTGGTCAGCGTCCCGGTTATCGTCAGCGACAGGCAGGGACGCTATATCCCCGGACTCAAAGCAGAAGACTTCAGTCTCTATCAGGATGGAGTCAGGCAAACGATCGGCTTTTTCGGGGCAGCGGAAGAGCCGCTCAATGTGGCGCTGCTGCTCGATAGTAGCCGGAGCACAAGAGATGTGCTCGGAAAGATCAAGGACGCCGCGCGCGAATTAATCAAACTACTACAGCCCGCCGACCGCGCAATGGTGGTGAGTTTTGATTATCGGGTGAATGTGCTCAGCCCGCTGACCGGCGATCGGAAGAGACTGGAGAAAGCTGTCAAACAAGTCGAGATCGGTGAGACGGTCGGAACGCTCATGCGTGACGCCGTGCTTGAGACGGTCGAACGCCACTTTGGCAAGGTCAACGGTCGCAAGGCCATCATCATGTTGACCGATGGCAAGGACTTCGGGAGTTCTCCTTCAAAGGCTGCTCTGCTCGAAAAATTGGAAGAGTCGGATGTCATGGTCTATTCGGTTTTCTACCAAACGCAGATGGGTTCGATGGCTCGCAGAGGCCCGACCGGGCAAAGGGGGGGTATGGGTGGAGGCCGTATCGGCGGCATCCCCATCCCCGGAATCCCTGGTGGGGGCGGGAACCGAGGTGGAACTCCCGGCAACGGGGGCGGTCGGACCGGTGGGGGTGGAATGCCTGACCGGGAAAGAAGAGCAGACGCCGAAGCAATTCTGTTCTTGAATCAGATGGCTGAAATCACTGCCGGCCGGTTTTACCAGAAAGAGGTTACCGACTTGAAGGCCACTTTTGCCATGATCACCGATGAACTGAGAAAGCAATATAGGCTCGGCTACTACCCGCCAGACACAGGCGACAATACTGCGGCCCATCGGATCAGAGTCAAGGTCGCCCTCGATGACGTCGCGGTTCGCTCACGCACCATTTACCGAACAAAATAGGCTGCGCAATTGAATCTCCGACCAGCATTGCGATGATCGGTGGTGGGCCGGGCGGCCTGATTGCCGCCTATCTGCTGAAGTTGTGGCGGACACTCGCGTGCACCTTCATGAACTCAGAAGCTGCGCGGCTTGGCCTGTGATCCGGGCTTTGGTAGAGTACTGACTCTTACCCGTGAGCCTGAGACCGAGGCATTCTCTCAGTTGACCGGAAGCACAATCGGTGCGGATGTGACTGGACGACCGACAAACGGGATTCAGTTTGCCCTCCACGCGCGGTGGCGGGAGCGGATTGGCGCTAAGTTCGATCACCGGCGGGAATACGACCCCGAGGTGAACTCGGCCGGTTCGCATCCTTTCCTGCGATTGCGGATCATTCACTTGGGTTAGTTGAGTTAAATGACCGATCATCCTGACCACGACGCACGCGAAGACGAACAGGTGCTGGGCAAGATTGGATAAGCGCATGATCTCTTCCGCAGCATGGGAGGGTTCTCCTAGTTCGCCATCTCATTCTCGATCATCTCCATCCTCACTGGCGCGGTGACCCTCTATGGCCACGGGTTGAAGATGGGCGGCCCGGCGCAGATGTCGATCGGCTGGCCGCTGGTGACGCTTTTTACGCTGGCGGTGGTTTGCAGCATGGCCGAGCTGGCATCCGCCCTCCCGACTTCAGGCGCGATGTATCACTGGTCTTCCCGACTCGGCGGCAAGGGTTGGGGATGGTTCACCGCCTGGTTCAACATCATCGGTCAGATCGCGGCGGTCGCGGCCATCGATTATGGCTGCGCTCTCTTCATCACTCCATTACTTGGTCTCGAAGCAACGACAAGAAACCTGTTGTTTGTTTACGCCGGCATCCTCCTCTCGCACGCGCTCATCAATCACTTTGGAATCCGGCTTGTCTCCTGGCTCAACGATTTCAGTGTGACCGTGCATATCATCGGTGTCATCGTCATTGTTGGGGCACTCTTTTTCTTTGCGCCAAAACAGCCCGCGGGCTTCTTCTTCGCGCGTATCACGAGCAACGAGAACAACTGGCCGTACTGGTGGGCGTTCGTCATTGGCCTACTGCAAGCGATGTGGACCTTCACCGGCTACGATGCCTCCGCCAGCGTTTCAGAAGAGACAGTGGACCCGCGTCGCCGCGCGCCGTGGGGGATGGTCATGGCGGTGGTGGTTTCAGGCGTCGTTGGCTATCTGCTGCTGATCGCACTGACACTGGCCATGAGGGACATCCCGAGCGTTCTCGGCGCGAAAGACTCAAGCGGCCACGAGGTGCCTGCGGTGATTGCGATTCTCATCGGCGCGCTGGGCGAGCGGGCTGGGAGCCTCTTCTCGGCCCTCGCAGCGATGGCGATGTGGTTCTGCGGATTGTCTGCTGTGACCTGGTCCTCGCGCGTCATTTGGGCATTTGCGAGAGATGGCGGGCTGCCCGGCTCGCCTGTCTGGCGGCGCGTCAGCCCGAAGCATATGACGCCGGCTCCAGCCATCTGGCTGTGCACTCTTGCAGCGTTTCTAGCTGCGCTCTACAGTGGCGCATACGCTGTGGTCACTTCGATCTCGACGATTGGTTTGTACATTTCGTATGTCCTTCCGGTGTGGTTGCACTGGCGCGCGGGATCGAAGCCTGAGCGTGGTCCCTGGCACTTGGGAAAGTACAGCAGGGTCGTCAACGCAATCGCGATCGCGTGGGTTGTCTTCCTCTGCGTCATTCTCTGTCTGGCCGACGCGCGCACCTGGAAATCGATTGCCGCTGTCACAATCACACTGGCGCTGTGGTACGGGCTGCGCGAAAGGAATCGGTTTAAGGGCCCCGCCTGGGTGACGGATCAAGGAGGAGGCACAAAGTGAGTCAAAATCAGCTGAGAGGGATGTTGAGTCTCGATCGCCTAAGCGAGTTGGTAGAGCAGGAACTGATCGAAACCGTCATCGTCGGGTTCAGCGACCTCTACGGACGTCTGGTCGGCAAGCGCTACGACGCCGAGATGTTCATTGCCGACACGGTTGAGCATGGCTCACACGCCTGCGACTACTTGTTGACCGTGGATATGGAGATGGAGCCGGTTCCGGGTTACTCATACGCCAATTGGGAACTGGGTTACGGCGATCTTCACCTCTCGCCGGATCTGAGCACGTTGCGCGTCGCGAACTGGCTGGAAAAGACGGCGTTCGTTCTTTGTGACGTCAACAACCAGAAAACGCATGAGCCTGTGGCGATCGCTCCGCGCTCGATCTTGCGAAAACAGATTAATGCTGCTCGCGGAATGGGCTTCGAGAGTTTCGCCGCTTCCGAACTTGAGTATTACATGTTTCATAATAGTTACCGTGACGCGCATGCCCAGGGGTACGCCAATCTGCAACCTGCTGGCTGGTACCTCGAGGACTACCATATTCTGCAGGGGACGAGAACGGAACCCTACAACGCCGCGGTTCGCCATCATCTGAAACATTCCGGAGTGCCGGTGGAGAACTCAAAGGGCGAATGGGGAAAAGGACAGCACGAACTGAATGTCCGTTACGCTGAAGCCCTGGAAATGGCCGACCGGCACGTCGTCTACAAACAGTGTCTTAAAGAGGTCGCCGAAGCGATGGGTTTGAGTGTCACTTTCATGGCGAAGTTTGCGTCCGACCGGGCCGGTTCCAGTTGCCACATACACTTCAGCCTGTGGCGAGACGGTCAGAATGCCTTTGCCGGCGAGAGCGAGCTTGGCCCGGTTAAATGTTCAGACGAGTTTCGCCATTTTCTCGGTGGCTGGATCAGGCACGTTCCGGATGTCATGCCGTTCTATGCGCCGACCGTCAATTCGTACAAACGGTATGTTGATGGCTCGTGGGCGCCGACACGCCTGGCGTGGAGTTATGACAACCGCACGGGAGGCTTCCGTGTCGTCGGCAGCGGTCAGTCCCTGCGGATCGAATGCCGTATCCCTGGGGCAGATGCCAACCCGTACCTCGCCTTTGCTGCATCGCTGGCCTCCGGTCTTGATGGAATCGTCAACAAGATCGAGCCACCTGAGTGCTTCACAGGCGATATCTACGCTGCCAAGTATCTGCCGCGTGTGCCCTATACATTGTCCGAAGCGACTGACAGATTCGAAGCAAGCGAGTTCGCGAAAGGCGCTTTCGGCGATGAGGTCGTCGCACATTACGCACACTTTTTCCGCACGGAGCAAGCCGCTTTCAACTCGGCAGTCACCGATTGGGAACGCAAACGCTATTTTGAAAGAATCTGAAGTGGTGAGATTGGGCGTGTTCGTAGTACCGGCTTTAGCCGGAAGCATGCTCCAACCCATTTAGTTGCAATCGGAGACTATTCCGGCTAAAGCCGGTACTACGAACTGGGGACCCAGAGCTTATGCGATTAGGGAACAAGGTAGCATTGATTACGGGCGCGAGTAGCGGCATTGGCCGTGAAGCGGCGCTGCTTTTTGCACGCGAAGGCGCGGCCATCGTTGTTGTCGACGTCAACGATCATGGTGGACTTGAGACTGTCGAACTGGTGAGGTCGCAGGGTGGCCAAGCGGCCTACATCACCGCTGACGTGTCGAAAGCCGCCGATTGCGAGGCAATGGTGGCGTTTGCCGAGAAGGAGTTCGGCAAGCTCAATGTGCTTTTCAACAACGCGGGCATCATGCATCACTCCGACGACAACGCGATGACGACCGACGAGTCGATCTGGGACCTGACCATGGCGATCAATGCCAAAGGGGTGTTCCTGGGCTGTAAATATGGGATCCCGGCGCTGATCCGCGCAGGCGGAGGTTCGATCATCAACACCGCCTCGTTTGTAGCGGTGCTGGGTGCTGCGACGCCGCAGATCGCATACACCGCAAGCAAAGGGGCCGTCCTCTCCATGACACGCGAACTCGCGATCATTCATGCTCGCCAGAACATCCGCGTCAACGCGCTCTGTCCCGGCCCGCTGCGGACGGAACTGCTCATGAGCTATCTCAACACCGACGAGAAGAAGCAGCGGCGCCTGATACACATCCCGATGGGGCGCTTTGGTGAGGCCCGCGAGATTGCTCAGGCTGCCCTTTTCCTCGCTTCAGAAGAATCGTCCTTTGTCACCGGCACCGATTTTCTGGTCGATGGCGGCATCACCGCAGCCTACGTCACACCCGAGTAGTACCGTGAGCAGAGCTCTTCAACAGACCATCAGTCCCATCGACGGCTCGGTCTATGCCAGCCGAGAACTGGCGAGCAATGCCGAGATCGAGTCTGCGTTGACCCGCGCCGCGACCGCTCAGAAGCTGTGGAGGCGGGTGCCCGTCGCCGAACGAGGCGATACCTGCCGCAGAATGTTGGCGTGGCTCGTTGCGCATGCAGATGAGATCGGCAGGGAACTGACCTGGCAGATCGGGCGACCGATTGCCTATAGCCCTTTTGAAATTCGTCGCGGGTTTAGCGAACGCGTCGAATACGTGTGCACGATTGCAGAGAGGGAACTGGCCGACATCAGTGTTGGGCCGAAAGAGAACTTTGAACGCTTTATCCGACGTGAGCCGCTTGGCACCGTGCTGGTGCTCGCTCCGTGGAACTATCCGTGGTTGGCATCTGTCAATGCTGTTGTGCCGGCAATTCTTGCGGGCAACAGCGTCATCTTGAAGATCGCGCCGCAGACGCCGCTGGTTGCTGAACGGTACGCTGCGGCTTTTAGCGCCGCTGGATTGCCGGAAGGTATTTTTCAGTTTCTCCACATCGACCATGACCAGGTGGCAGAGCTGATCGGGGATTCCCGCATCGGTTTTGTGGCTTTCACGGGCTCGGTAGCGGGCGGCCATGCTGTCCAACGGGCGGCAAGCCAGAGGTTCATCGCGACCGGATTGGAGCTCGGCGGTAAGGATCCGGCCTACGTTCGGCCGGACGCGAACCTCGAGGCCGCGGTCGAGAATCTTGTCGATGGCGCCTGCTTCAACTCCGGCCAATCGTGCTGTGCCGTTGAGCGCATCTATGTCCAAAAGGACGTCTTTGGCCGTTTTGTTGAAGGCTACGTCGAGCTTGCGAAGCAGTACCGACTTGGCAACCCACTCGATTTGGAGACGACCCTCGGTCCGATGGTTCGTGCTGACGCTGCTGACAAAGCGCGCGCACACATTGCAGACGCGCTTGGGAAAGGCGCGACAGCTTTGATTGACGAATCGCTCTTCCTGGCAAGCAAAGCCGGGACACCATTTCTTGCACCGCAGGCATTGATCGATGTCGATCATTCGATGCTGGTCATGAGCGAAGAGACGTTCGCTCCGGTGGTTGGGATCATGTCGGTAAAGGATGATGCTGAAGCGATTCGGTTGATGAACGACAGCAAGTATGGATTGACAGCTTCGATATGGACGTCGGATGTTGAGGCGGCCCTGCGAATTGGCGACCAGGTCCAGACGGGGACGTGCTACATGAACCGCTGCGATTATCTTGATCCGGCGCTTGCCTGGACTGGAGTGAAGGACTCGGGGCGAGGCTGCACCCTGTCACGGCTGGGCTTTGAGCCATTTACGCGCCCAAAATCGTTTCATCTTCGGCTGAATTTGTAGAGACGCATTGTGAGAATCGGACTGCTGGAATGCGATCACGTCAACGATAAGTTGCGCCACATTGCGGGTGACTATCGCGACATGTTCGCCTCGCTCTTTCGTCGATACGCGCCACAGGTCGAGCTGGCTTACTTCGACGTCCAGAATGGCGAGCTGCCAGCTTCGGTGGACACCTGTGCGGGTTATCTGACAACGGGCTCACGGTTTTCAGCCTATGATGATGACATCTGGATTGACGAACTGAAGGGCTTTGTGCGGCGGCTCCGCGATGCTGACAAACCGTTCGTCGGGATCTGCTTTGGGCATCAGGTGCTCGCCGAAGCGCTGGGCGGAAAGGTCGCGAGTCAGCCCTGGGGCATCGGCGCTCATAGCATGAATATTGTGCAGTCAGAGAAATGGATGAACCCCCAGCAGGGAGACTGTTCGGTTCTCTACTCCCACCGCGATCAAGTACAGGTTCTTCCGGAGAAGAGCGTGGTCCTGGCGAGGGCCTCGCATTGTCCAGTGGCAATGTTTCGTGTCGGCGAGAGAATGCTGGGTATCCAGGGCCATCCAGAGTTCCCGACGGACTACGCTGAGGCGCTCGTTCGCTCACGCACGGAGATGATCGGGGCAGAGATGGTCAACGAGGCAGATTTCAAGAGGCCGACGGATGAAGCAGTGATCACGCGTTGGCTGGTCAACTTCCTGTCTCCCCACCCCGGGCCTGTCACCCCGCCCTCAGTTCCCAGCTAGTCACTGCGACGGCTCCAAAATCTTCCCCGGGTTGAGAATCCCCTTCGGATCGAGCGCCTGCTTAAGGGTGCGCATCAAGTTTATCTCCTGCTCGCTCCGGCACCACGAGAGATAAGCACGTTTCTCCAACCCAATTCCGTGCTCAGCAGCTATCGAGCCGCTGCGGTGACGCAATCCGCCGTAGACAATCTCCTCGACCCGGCGACGGGTCTCCGCACCCCCAGTTCCTGTCGAGATAACCAGGTGCAGATTCCCATCTCCGAGATGGCCAAAAACAAAGCAGTGATGGTCCGGCCAGGCATCGGAGAGGGAGCTCTTGACCTCGGAAATGTAGCTCTCCATATCACGGATCGGGAGGCTGATGTCGAACGTAAATACCGGCCGGTGGCTGAATAGCTGCTCGACATCGTCGCGCATGGCCCACAGGGCATCGCGCTCCTTGCGCGACTTGGCGATAACGCAATCTGCAACCAGCCCGTCCTCAACCGATTTCATCAACGCAGATTCGAATCGTTCCTCATCCACATCCTGGCTGGCGCCGAGCATCTCGACCAGGACGTAGTACGGGAAGTCGCGAGGAAGTGGCGGAGCGGTCTTTGCTGGTGGCGTCGTTACCTGGCGATAGAAATTGTCTTCCATCATCTCAAAAGCGCTCAGGCCGAAGGCTCGATCAAGTTCCTGAAGCAATCTTGGGAGGAGCGCAAACTCGGAGACGGCTACCAGGGCTGTATGCTGGCTGGCTGGCTGCGGCAAGAGACGCAGGACGGCTCGTGTGACAACTCCGAGGGTTCCCTCAGAGCCGATGAAAAGGTGTTTGATGTCGTAGCCGGCATTATTCTTGATGACACGATTGAGGGAAGAGATGATCGTGCCGTCTGCAAGGACGGCCTCGATACCGAGGACAAGGTTGCGGGTCATACCGTAGCGGATGACCCGATTGCCGCCAGCGTTTGTGGAGATGAGGCCACCGATGACCGCTGATCCACGGGCTCCGAGGTCAAGCGGGAACATGAGTCCGGCGGCGTTCGCGCGCTCCTGGATGGTCTGCAGAACAACGCCAGCCTGGGCGGTCATCGTCATCCCAGCCTCGTCCAGTTCTTCGATCTGGTTCATGAGCTCGAGGGAGAGGGCAATCTCGCTCTTGTTGGCGAGATTGCCCTCGACAAGACCGGTCATGCCGCCGTGGGGCACAACGGGTTGGCCTGCGGCGTGACAGAGGGCGAGGACTGTGGAAACCTCCTCGGTAGTTCGTGGTCGGACGATCGCTGGCGCCTCACAGCCCTTGTTGCGTCCCCAGCCCGAGCTGCGGCTTGAGACTTCATCACCCGTCAGGACACCGCCTGGGCCGAGCACTGTCGTGAGATGTGAAATGATGTCTGGGATTCCCATCTGGATCAGCCTCCTCACGCAAGAGGATCGCGTCTATCGGCAAAGGACCGCAGAACGACCGCGACGATCGGAAAGCAAGACCGGAAAATACTGCCGGGAAGGGCGGGCGTGTATCGAATTCCTTCTACGCAGCACCCTTGCCAGGACTATTGAACTTTCTTTTTCTCTTCAAGGCAGGCACCCACTATTTCGTGGAAGCGGTCGTGAAGCGAGGTCAAGTCTTTCTTGACCTGCTCGTTTTTTGCACCCTTGGCGATGCTCCCGGCAAGCTCGTTGGATTCGGCGGAGAGCTTGACCAGCATCTCCCTGATTTCCGGGACGTCATAAACCTTTGGTGGCTTGGAATTGAGCCAACGTTTGGCCTTCAAGGCCAACTCGCCTGCGCGTTTGCGGATCGGCGCCAGGTTATCTTTCTCCGCCGGATGGAAGGTCTGTGAGATGACATCCTCGAAGCCTTTCATCTCGGCCCAGTCCTCCGCCGATTTCGCGGCAGGCGCAATGGATGCGGTCTTCTTCTTGTCGTATTCAGTCAGCCAGGCGACGTCAACGGTGGTGGCTTGGCGTTTGTCTCTTTCCGAAACCAGCCACTTACCGCGTTTGTTCAAGGCCTTGGCGTCTTCGCGCTTCGTGTGGCAGAACAAGCAGTCTTTCGCGCCGAACGTGGCGGATGCCTTCAGAAAGGGTGGATAGGCGCGCGTGCTCATGGCTGACAGAAGGAATCCAACTGACATCACAGTTGCGATACTCACTCTCATAACTTTGCTATTCATGGATCATTCCTCCGATACCCTCGGGGTAGTTAGAAAAAGTACAGTCTCGGCCGGCTCATATGCCTGCGAATGTACCGCAACTGGAGGAATCTGCAAGAGACAGCAAGTGATTTCCGGAGGCCCGGCTTGCTTTTTCGTGGTTTCTGGAGAAAGACACAATGAGTCAGGGAGGTTTACGACCCCTGAAACCCCGTTTGGAGACGTCGCGCAACCTGACGGACACCGCC